>JBIJCD010000318.1:0-4568 GCA_044344895.1 Pirellulales bacterium
CTGCGACGCCCTGATCCTCGACGACAAGAGCCGCAGCGACACCTATCCCTACATCGAGATCGAGGAGCAGGACGTGTCGATCGGCCACGAGGCGAGCGTGTCGAAGATCGGCGAGGAGCAGCTCTTCTACCTGACCAGCCGCGGCCTCAGCGAGGCCGAGGCCAGCACGATGATCGTAGGCGGCTTCATCGAGCCGCTCGTCAAGGAACTGCCGATGGAATACGCGGTGGAGATGAACCGGCTCATCGAGCTGCAGATGGAGGGATCGGTGGGCTGACCGGCCCGCCGTCGTTCCGCCCCGTCGTCCCCGCCAACAGATGCGTTTTTCCGCCGCCGCCCGCCGGTGACACCAGCCACCCTTCCATGACTTCCTCCACCGCTCCGGCACGCTCCTCCGCCTTCGACAGGACGGCCCTCGACCAGCTGCTCGCCGCGGCCGACTCGCCCGCGTGGGTGCGTGACCGCCGCCGCATGGCATTTGACCGGCTCGAGTCACTCGCCCTGCCCGACCGCCGCGACGAGAACTGGATGCGGACCGACCTCCGCCTCTTCAAACCGAAGGCCTGGGGGCTCCGTCCCCGCCCGGCCGCCGCCGCTGCCATGCCGGAGGGCCTGCTCGCTGCATCCCTCGCGGCCGATGCGTCGGCCGGTTCGGCGGGATCCTTTGACGAGGACGCGGGCGGCGGCCGCACCCCGCTGGCGGGCCGGCTGCTCTCGCTCGACGGGCACGTGCTCGTCGAGGAGCTCGATCCAGCCGTCGCGGCCCGGGGCGTGGTGTTCGGCTCGGCCGACCGGCTCCTCGCCCGCCACCCCGAGATCTTCGAGCGGCACTGGTTCTCCTGCATCGATTCCGGCTGCGACTGGTTCGCGGCGGCCCACGCGGCGTTCCACGCAGCCAGCGCCGTACTCTACGTGCCGCCGGGCGTGCGGATCGCCCAGCCGCTGCACGTGCTCTCGGCGATCGGCGACGGCGGCGTCGATACGGCCCACGTGCTCGTCGTCCTTGGTGACGGCGCCGAGGCCACGGTGCTCACCGAAACGGCCGGCGGCGTGGCGGCTGGCGGCACGGCCGCGGGCTTCCACTGCGGCGGCACGGAGATCGTGGTCGGCCGCGACGCCTTCCTGCGGATGGTGAACCTCCAAAACTGGAACACCGGCGTCTGGCACTTCGCCCGGCAGAAGGCCGTGATCCACGAACAGGGCCGTCTGCAGTGGACCCTCGGCGCCCTCGGCAGCCGCCTCTCCCAGGTCGCGCAGGACGTCGCGCTCGTCGGCCGCGGCGCATCGGCCCAGGTCAACGGCGTGATGTTCACCGAGGGCCGCCAGCAGCTCGTTTACAACACGCTTCAGCACCACGAGGCGCCCGGCTGCCGCAGCGACCTGCTCTACAAGGGCGGGCTGCAGGACCGCTCGCGGCTCGTCTGGCGCGGCATGATCAAGGTCGACAAGGCCGCCCAAAAGACCGACGGCTACCAGCGCAACGACAATCTGATGCTCTCCCGGGAAGCCCGGGCCGATTCGATCCCCGGCCTGGAGATCGAGGCCGACGATGTCCGCTGCACGCACGGGGCGACCAGCGGCCGCGTCGACGAGGAGCAGATCTTCTACGCTCAGGCCCGCGGCCTCTCCGCCGACGAGGCGGCCCGCCTGGTGGTGGCCGGCTTCTTCCAGCAGGTCTTCGACCGGATCACGATCCTCCCGGTGCGCGAGGCGTTGGCTCGGGCGATCGGCAGCCGCATCCGCCGCGTGTCGTGAGGGAACCCATGGCCGAATTCGTCCGCGTGGCAGACGTCGCCGACCTGCCAGCTCCTGGCAAGCTGCTCGTGGAGGTGAACGGCGAGGTCGTCGCGCTCTTCCATGTGGAGGGCCGCTTCTACGCCATCGACGACGTCTGCACTCACGACGGCGGCCCGCTCGTCGACGGCGAGCTCGTCGGCCACAAAATCGCCTGCCCGCGGCATGGCGCGAAGTTCGACGTCCGCACCGGCGCCGCCCTGTCGATGCCCGCCGTGCGGCCGACCCGCGCCCATGCCGTGAAGGTCGAGGATGGCGGCGTGTGGGTGGCGGTGGGTGCGGACGTCGGGTCCACGCCCGGCCCCGACAACCAGGCGGCCGACTTCCGCAGCTACACGCCGACCAACACCGCCAGCGCCGACGCCGCGGCACCGCCGGCGGCGGCAGCCTCGCCGAGTGCTGCCGGCGGGAATCCGACCGTGACCGCCGGCGTTCCCGGCGAGGATGTCGTCCGCGAGTGGCTCAAGGAGGTGAAGGACCCCGAGCTGTTCGTGAACATCGTCGACCTGGGCCTGATTTACGGCGTCACGCTGTCGCCGGCGGCCGACGTGCCGGGCAAGCAGCACGTGGCGATCGACATGACGATGACGAGCCCGGCCTGCCCTGCCGGCCCGCAACTGATCGCCGACACGAAGCGGACGGTGGGGAGCCGCGAGGGCATCGCCTCCGTCGAGGTGCGGATCGTGATGGATCCGCCGTGGACGCCCGACCGCATGACCGACGCAGCCCGGGATCAACTGGGGATTTTCTAGATACACGCGAAACATGGCCCTCCGGGCCATTTTCGCTTGGCGGGCTCCGCCCGCTGGTGCTGCGCGTCGCATCCATGCGACGCTGCACAAGGGCGCTGCCAACCGGGTTCTCTCTCTCCCGCAGCCGAATGGCTGCGCTCAGACAGTCGCTTGGCGGGCTCCGCCCGCTGGTGCTGCGCGTCGCATCCATGCGACGCTGCACAAGGGCGCTGCCAACCGGGTTCTCTCTCTCCCGCAGCCGAATGGCTGCGCTCAGACAGTCGCTTGGCGGGCTCCGCCCAGTGGCGAGGGCTCGGCTTCCTGCCTCACGAGCAATTCGCGCAACCGTGAGACTCACCGCGCCACCCATCCGCGAGGGGCTGCCCGTGTCCCGAGAGCCGGCGTAGACGACCAGCGCAGACAGGATGTCGGAGCGCAGGCGTCTCCGAGTGAGCGGAGCACAGGATGGGCGAAGCGAACGTCCGGCGACGGGATACGGTCAGCCCCGGACCGACAGCCCGATCGCCAGTCATTTGCGTGCCGCCTTGGCGGGCTCCACCCAGTGGCGAGGGCTCGGCTTCCTGCCTCGCGAGCAATTCCCGCAACCACGAGACTCCCTCGCCACCCATCCGCGAGGGGCTGCCCGTGTCCCGAGAGCCGGCGTAGCTGACCAGCGCAGCCATGGATGGCGGAGCGCAGTCAGCTTCGAGAGAGCGAAGCCCAGGATGGGCGCAGCGAACGTCCGGCGACGGGGCACGGGCAGCCCCGGGCCACGTCACACCCGCGCACGCGGTGCCGCCCGCTCAGGCGCTCTTGTGGCGGGCCTCGCGGATCGGGACGACCGGCTCGGTGCCCTCCACGTTCCGCTCGTTGATCACGTAGGTACTGCCGCTGTTCTCCGGGAGGTCGAACATGATGTCGAGCATCACGTCCTCCAGGATCGACCGCAGCCCGCGGGCCCCGGTCTCCTTCTTCATCGCCCGCCGGGCGATCGCCACCAGGGCCTCGTCGGTGAACTCCAGCTTGCAGTTCTCCACGGCGAACAGCTTCTGATACTGCTTCACGAGCGCGTTCTTCGGCTCGCGGAGCACCTTCACCAGCGCCGTCTCGTCGAGCGGTTGCAACGAGGAGATCACGGGGAGCCGGCCTACGAGCTCCGGGATGAGCCCGAACTCGAGGATGTCGTCGGAGTCGACCTGGGGCAGGAGTTCGGCGAGGTCGGCGTCGCCGCGGTGGCCGGAAGGCTGGCCGAAGCCGATCGTCCGCTTGCCGAGCCGCCGCCCGATGATCTTCTCGATGCCCACGAACGTCCCGCCGCAGATGAACAGGATGTTCGAGGTGTCGATCTGGATGTACTGCTGCTCGGGATGCTTGCGGCCGCCCTGCGGCGGCACGTTGGCCACGGTGCCCTCGAGCATCTTGAGGAGCGCCTGCTGCACGCCCTCGCCCGAGACGTCGCGGGTGATCGAGACGTTTTGGCTGGTCTTGCCGATCTTGTCGATCTCGTCAATGTAGAGCACGCCCCGCTGGGCCGCCTCGATGTCGAAGTCGGCGGCGTTGAGCAGTTTGAGCAGCAGGTTCTCCACGTCCTCGCCCACGTAGCCGGCCTCGGTGAGCGTGGTGGCGTCGCCGATGGCGAACGGCACGTCGAGGATGCGGGCCAGCGTCCGGGCCAGGAGCGTCTTGCCCGAGCCGGTGGGGCCCAGCAGCAGGATGTTGGACTTGTCGACCTCGACGTCGTTCCCCTCGCTGCCGAGATTGAGCCGCTTGTAGTGGCTGTGCACCGCGACCGCCAGGACCCGCTTCGCGTGCTGCTGTCCGATCACGTACTGGTCGAGGTGGCCGACGATCTCCCGCGGCGACGGGATCGACGTGAACAGCTGCTTGCTCGTGCCGCGTCGCCGCTTCTCCTGATCGAGAATCGACTGGCAGAGGTCGATGCATTCGCCGCAGATGTAGACGTCGCCCGGCCCCTCCACGAGGGGCCCGACATCGCGGTAGCTCTTTCGACAGAACGAACAGAAGGCGTTCTTCTTGGTCGTC
>JBIJCD010000319.1:0-4536 GCA_044344895.1 Pirellulales bacterium
TTCGCCCTCTGCGCCGGCGGGATCGTGCAGGTCCTGTTCTGGAAGATCCCGTTCCGCGTGGGCATGATCGTGTTTCTCAGCCAGGTGCTCGTCGACATCTTCGCCATGGCGATGCTGTCGCTCGTGTTCAGTTTCTTCGTCGGGCTGCAGGACGGGTCCGTCGCCAAGGGCCATGCCCGGCACGGTGCGGCCGTCGCGCACGCCGGCCCGCGGCCGATGGCGGCGGCCGGCGGCCTCCGGGGGATGCAGCAGCGGATCGAGAGCCTCGGCGCGCACGAAGGCCCGCTCGTGCGGCGGCTATGGGGCCGCTGGGCGGCGGTGAATCGCCTGCTCGAGCCCCTGTACGATCTGCTGCAGCCGGTCACGAGGCACCTGCCGTTGCCGGCCCGTGATTTTCTCAATGGCGGCGGCTGGCTGCTCGTCATCCCGGCCGTGATCGCGCTGGTGTGGTTCTGGCCCGACATCCGGCCGCGACGGCAGCGGCCGAGCGCGGACCTGGCTTGATGGGCGGCCCGATGCGCGGTGCGGTCAGCGGCCGGCGTCGATCGCCGTACGGCGGGAGTACGTCCAGAGCGGCTCCCAGTAGGCCGTGATCGCCTCGCGGGCAGCCGCCGCGGACTCGATGACGTAGCCGAACTCCTGCAGGTTGTGCGGGTAGAGGTTGTCGGAGCCGATGTGAAACGCCTGCTCGTCCACCATCCAGAATTTCGCGTGGTTGATGATCTTGAGTTCCACGCCGTCGTGCAGCCAGCGATCGCCCTGCGGTGAAAACCGCAGAGGCGTTAGCCGCATGCGGCCGGAGAGCGGCCTGTCGCCGATCGTCCGCCGCATCTCAGCGACGATGTCGGCGAGTGTCGTGCCGAAGGAGTAGGGGCCGCCGGCGGCGGTCTTCGCCCCCGGCTCGCTGAGCACGAGCATGACGTCGACGGTTCGGGCCGGGTCGGTGAGCACGTCGGCGAGGGCCGACACCACGTCGGCCGACCAGAAGTTGACGCCGTCCCAGTGGAAGCCGAAATCCATCTGGCTGATCCGGATGCTTGACCGGGCCTGGCGGAAGGCCAGTGCCGCGACCGCCGCCCCGACGTTCGCGATCCGGGCATCCGTGACCGTGGCATCGGGGGTCACTCCCGTGCCGAGTCGGCCGACCGCGAGGGCGGGGATCGAGCCGGACGGCGCGGCGACGAGCGCGACCGTGGGTGGCGGCCCCGAAGGCTCGATCCGCCCGCCGGCCCAGCGGATCGCATGCACGCTGCCGATGGCGGACGGCGTGGCGAGCTGCCGGCTCACCCAATCCCAGAGTCGATCGAGGAATGCATGGGCCTCGGCCGCCGCGGCGCCGGTGACGCGGGCGGAAAGATCGTGGGCCGGCGCCAGCCCGAGGTAGTCGGGATGCCAGAGATTGTGGCCACCGACGATCGTTTCGCGGCCGTCGACCGCCACGATCTTGGCGTGGTTCCAGGAAGGCGCCTTCTGGTCGTTCGACGTCTCCATCCGGCAGGCGTGTAGGCGGATGCCTCCGTCCGCGGGCAGGTCGGCCGCGAGGTCGCGAATCGCCACCGCGAAGTCGGCGTCGGTCTGCGTCACGAACCGATGACGGCCATAGAGGATGCGGACGGTGAGCGGCCGGCCATGGCGGGCCGCGCGGGCGAGCCCCCGGCGAATGGCCGCTGCGAACTCGCCCGATGCGAAGGGCTCGAGCGATGCGATGTCGACGAGCCGCTCGGCGGAAGCGATCACGTCCTCGATCGCGGCGAGCAGCCGGCGGCTGCCGGCGGGCAGCGGGGCCGGGCCGGAACTCGCGAGCCAGTACGCGTTGTCGGCGGGATCGTGCCCCCAGAGATCGGGCGTCTGTAGGAGATCGAACCGCTCGATCGTGGTGCGCGACAACAGCCCGGGGAGGCCACCGTCGGAAGGTGCGCCGAGCGCGGCGAGGCAGGTTGCTATGATCATGTCGTCCATGCGAGTGACTGCCTCCTCATCTGCGGATGCTCGCTCATAGCATACAAACCAGGTGTCGATGAGCCAGCCGCCGCGAGCCGCGTTGCTCTTCATCCTCCTGGCGGTGCTCATCGACATGATGACCGTCGGCGTGATCATGCCGGTGCTGCCGGCGCTGGTCGGACGCTTCACCGAGTCGAAGTCCGACAACGCCCTGTGGTACGGTGCCGTCGCCTGCGCCTTCGGCGTGGCCAACTTTCTCGGCGCACCGGTGCTCGGGGCGCTCTCAGACCGGTTCGGCAGGCGGCCGGTGCTGCTGACGAGTTTCGCGTCCATGGCCGTCTGTCTCGTGCTCACCGGACTGGCGCAGTCGCTGGCCACCATCATCGCCCTGCGGTTCGTGTCCGGCTTCTCGCAGTCGAACGTCGCGATCGCGCAGGCTGCGGTGGCCGACATGACCGCAGCCCATGACCGGGGCCGGCGGTTCGGCCTGATCGGGGCGATGGTCGGGCTCGGCTACATCCTCGGGCCGGTGTGCGGCGGGCTGCTCGGCAGCATCGACCTGCGGCTTCCCTTCGTGGTCGCCGGCGGGCTCGCTGCGGCCAACGCGGTGCTCGGGTTGTGCGCGATGCCGGAGACGCTGCCGGTGGAGCGACGCAGCCCGCTCGTCTGGCGGCGGCTCACGCCGCTGGTCGCGATCCACGATCTCGCCAGCCTCGGCGGCGTCGGCATGCTCGCCGTCGTGATCGTGCTCGCCTACCTCGCGCAATTCATGCTGCCGTCGACCTGGGCCCTCGTGATGAAGTTCAAGTTCGGCTGGGGGCCGCGGGAGACAGGCTGGTCGCTCTTCGCCTACGGCGTGATGCTGGTCGTCGCCCAGGGCGGGCTGATGCGGTTCGTGCTGGCCCGGCGGTCTCCCCAGTGGGTGGCGGTCGTCGGACTGCTCTCGGGCACGGTGGCCCTCGCTGTCTACGGGCTCGCGTGGGCGCCCTGGGTGATCTACGCCGCGATCGCCTGCAACGTGCTCGGCTTCATGGCCGGCCCGGCCATGACCACGCTCGTCTCGCAGGCTGCCGGCGAGCGGGGCCAGGGCCGCGTGCTCGGGTCGCTGGCGGCGCTCAACAGCGTGGCGGCGGCGGTGTCGCCCATGATCGGCTCGGCGCTGCTCGTCGCGGTGTCGGGGCTGCCGGCAACGGACTGGCGGCTCGGGGCGCCGTTCTATGCAGCCAGCGTCCTGCTGGCCGTCGCGGCGTCCATCGCGGCGATCACGTTTCGCGCGGGCCGCTCCCGCTCGCGAGACGACCTGTGACAGGCCACGGATCGCTCAGCCGATCGTGCTGACGACGTCTTTGAGGTGGCGGACGAGGTCGGGGGCCAGCCCGCCGCCAGCGATCGCCTCGTCGACCTGCTGTCGCAGGGCGTCGACGCACTCCGCCGGAGTGGCGTCGTCGGGCAGGTCGATCACGGCGTCGAGAGCCACATGAGAATCGCCCGTCAGGTAGCGGAACAGCTGGGCGATCGAGCCGAGCCGGGGGTCGCCGCTCCCTGCCGCCGCGTCTTCGAGCTTCGTGCCCGCGAGGGACGTGTTCAGCGACAGCCGCCGCTGGACCTCGGCGGCGGTGGCCGCCCGGAAGCCGGGCTCGTGCTTGAGCGACGCGAAGTGCTGGCTGTCGATCACCAGCACGTCGAGCCGATTCGGCTCACGGGAGAGCACGGTGGCCACGGCCGGCTGGCCCCGCCACATGCCGATTTCGCCCAGCACGGTCGGGGCGGCAAGCGTGGCCACCTGCACCGGCTCCGCCGTGGCGATCTCACGGCGGAGCACCACGAGGGGCGCCGTGGCAGCGATGATGACGTACATCTCGCTGAGCTTCTCGCCCTGCCGGATCAGGGGCTCGCCTGCGGCCAGGTCGATCGTGCGGTGCTCGAAAGGCCGGATGGCGTCACCCCGGGCGTCGAGCGCGTGGAGCAGGATCGCGCCGATCAAGCGGTCCTCGTTCAGGTCGGTGGTCGCCGCGTCGTAGGCCGTGCGGAGGGCGGCCACGTCGGGCCGGTTCCAGACAGCCGCACGCGCGGCGGAGCGGCCGCGGATGGCCTCGATCGGCCTGCGGGCGCGGAGCCGCCGCACCCACTCCTCCCGCTGCGCTTCGAGGTCGGCGCCGGCGGGCTCTGGAAAGAGATACGCCGCCGTCTCTGGATCCATATGGCGGTGAATGTGGTTGCCAACGGTTTCGTCAGCGAGCACCGCCGTGACCGGCACGATCCGTTGGGCGATCTCGCGGCCCATCCGCCGCACCCGCGGCGACGCGGGCCGTTCACGGAGACGCCGGTCGTAGGCATCGCGGAACCGCTCGTGAGCGGCGAGGTCGCGGGGCATGCGCCGCAGGCCCGTGAATCCCGCCACCTGATAGAGCACGGTGCAGATCCGTCCGCTCAGTTCGCGGCCACGAGGGCTGTCGGGGGGCAGCCCGCAGGCCGCCATGCCGCGGCGGATTGCCTCGATGAACGATGTGGCCACGTAGGCGTAGTCCGCCTCGTAGCCGTCGATCACCCGATAGCCGCCGTCGGTGTGCCGCTTCACCACGCCCGCGACGTGAT
>JBIJCD010000320.1:0-4528 GCA_044344895.1 Pirellulales bacterium
GGCCTGGGCGCAGACCCAGGGCCAGCTCGCGTGGTATCGCGCGATGGAAGACGCGGGCGAACTGGTGCAGATCGTCGACCGCCGTGGCCTCGACGCCCACGTGGCCCGCTGGCAGGCGGCGATGGCCTCGGGTGGCGACACCTCGCGGCTGCCGATCGGCTACATCCTCTCGCTCGAGGGCGCCGACTCGATCGTCACGCTCGCCCATCTCGAGCGGGCCCATGCCGCCGGCCTCCGGGCCTTGGGCCCCGGCCATTACGGCCCGGGCCGCTACGCCCACGGCACCGACGCCACCGCGCCGCTGAACGCCGCCGGCCACGAACTGCTCCGCGCCATGGACCGCCTCGGCATCATCCTCGACGCCACGCACCTCTGCGACGAGGCCTTCTGGACGGCCCTCGACGTCTTCACCGGCCCGGTCTGGGCGAGTCACAACAACTGCCGGGCCCTCGTCGACCACAACCGACAGTTTTCCGACGAGATGATCCGGGCGCTCGTGGCCCGCGGCGCCGTGATCGGCGGGCCGCTCGACGCCTGGATGATGGTGCCGGGCTGGATCCGCGGGAAGTCGCTGCCCGAGCCGATGGGCTGCCGGCTGGAGGTGATGCTCGACCACCTCGACCACATCTGCCAGATCGCGGGCAACGCCGACCACATCGGCATCGGCTCCGATCTCGACGGTGCCTATGGCCGCGAGCAGTCGCCCTACGACCTGGAGACGATCGCCGACCTCGCCCGTCTGCCCGAGATGCTCGGCCGTCGCGGCTACTCCGCGGCCGATGTCGAGAAGGTCATGCACGGCAACTGGCTGCGGTTTCTGCGGCACGCGTGGAAGTGATGGGCTGGCCGCGCGGCCGTTGGAGATCGCGGCGCGTATTGCTTCGCCGGGCTGCGGCATGCTCGTCGCCGGCGGATTTTGCTACGGGAGACTCAGGGACGATGGTGCGCCGCTCGTGAGTCGCAAAATTCACCGGCTCCTGCGCGTGCCTCCGCCCGGCTCGTCAGCATCCGGGGTGGCCGGTGCATCAGGGGGAAGAGTCACACGCGTGGCGGGGGCGGCTTCAGTTGGCATCGTCGCATGGATGCGACGGGCAGCACCAGCGAGCGGAGCTCGCCAAGCCGGGTCGGCCCGGAAGGCCGAGCCCGGCGTGACTACGGCCCACCGGCTCCTGCGCGTGCCTCCGCCCGGCTCGTCAGCATCCGGGGCGGCGTTGTGCTGCCTGGAAAAGAGGAGCATGCGTCGCTCTAGCGCATCTGACATCTGGAGCGACAATGCTGCAATCTTCGCAATCGGCCAGCCGGGATCGGCGGAAGCTCGACGAGCTTGGAGGATTTCGCCTCTCCATGACGACCGCAGCGCCACAGGCCGTCGCGCGAAATCATCCCGCGAGGAGACTTCCGCCGTCCCGGCGGTGATCGCTCCAGACCGATCGTGCTGCACGTCAACCGAAAGCGATCGAGAGCAGCCAACACTCCACAGCCAGGAGGGCCACGTGCGTCGTGATGCCGGCACTACGAGAGCCGGCCGCGGGCGTCGACGGGGAGCCGCTCGAGCCGGCCATCTGCTGTCCGCCACCAGACCGCGTCGTAAAGATTGATGCAGGGGCAGATGTGGTTGGGCACCACGTGGACCCGTTCGCCCACCCGAGGTCGCGTGGGGCAGGCTCGCACGTCGACGCGGCCGTGCTCCTCTGAGAGGGCCGTGATCACGGCGTCGGGATACTCGAGCACGAGGCCGTGGCCGCTGTCGGGGGCGGCGACGCAGCGGTCGCTCGTGAGCGCCTTCGAGCCGGCGTCGAGCACGACCTGCCCGGCCACGGCGTCGCTGACCACCGTGGCGAGCACCGTGGCGGCACAGTCGGCGAGGTCGCAGAAGCCGCCGCGGAGCGTGTTCAAGTCGTTGTAGACGCAGGTGCCCGGGCGGATCTCCGTGAGTGCTGGCATGAGGTGTGATTGGTACGCCGTGGGCGTCGAGCCGCCCGACACGATGTCATGGCAGAGACCTGCCCGGTCGAACCGGTCGACCGCCTCGGCGACATGCGCCGCTGCGGCCGCCAGCGGGCCGGCCTGCGCCTCCGGACGGCCCACGATCTGGCCCGGGTAGCAGAAGATGCCGTCGAGCCGCAGGCCAGCGGTCGCGGTCACGGCCTCGGCGAGCGTCATGAGCGCGTCGATGTTCGGCACGCCCGTCCGCCCCATGCCGAGGTCGAGGTCGACCAGGATGCCGACCGTGGCGCCGGCCCGGGCGGCCGCGGCGCCGACCATCGCGGCCGCCACGGAAGTGTCGACGGCCACGCGGATCGTGGCGGCCCGCGCCAGCCGGGCGATCCGTTCCGCCCGGGCCGCATCCGCCGCCGGGTATGCGACGAGGATGTCGGGCTCGCCGCGGCCCTCGAAGGCGGGCAGGAGCGCCTCGGCCTCCCCCGCCTTCGCCACGGTGATGCCGCGGCTCCCCGCCGCCAGCTGCAGCCGGGCGATCCGCACCGACTTGTGGGTCTTCGTGTGCGGCCGCACGGCGAGGCCGTGCGCCGCGGCGTAGCGGGCCAGCCGGTCGATATTGCGGTGGACGACCTCGGCGTCGAGCACCACCGCGGGCGTGGGCAGTTCGTCGATCGAGCCGAGTGCCTCGGGCTCGCAGGTCCCCTCGGGAAGTGTGCCGTTCGCGCCGCTCATGCCAGCAGCTCGGCGACGATCCGGGCCTTCTGCCCGTCGGTGAGCGTGGCGTTCACGCCGGCCCGCGAGAAGGCGAGCTTGGCGTGATTGAGGCCGAAGCAGTGGAGCAACGTGGCGTGCCAGTCGTAGTGGTGCACGATGTCCTTGACCGCCTTGTGGCTCCACTCGTCGGTCTCGCCGTGCACGTAGCCGGACTTGAAGCCGCCGCCGGCCACCCACTGCGAGAAGCCGTAGGTGTTGTGATCGCGGCCCCAGGTGTCGCGGCCCTTGTCGTTTTGCCGCACCGGCAGCCGGCCCATCTCGCCCCCCCAGTGCACGACGGTCGTGTCGAGCAGGCCCCGCTGCCGCAGATCCGCGACGAGCGCCGCCGACGGCTTGTCGACCGCCCTGCAGAGCTTCGGCAGCGTGGTGACAAGCGCGCTGTGCTGGTCCCACGACTGGCCGCTGTTGAGCACCTGCACGAACCGCACGCCCCGCTCCACCAGCCGTCGCGCGATCAAACACCGCGTGCCGTAGTCCTGCGTCTCCTTCTCGTCGATGCCATACATGCGACGCACGTGCTCCGGCTCGCCGGAGATGTCGAGGGCCTCCTTCGCTGCCACCTGCATCCGGGCGGCGAGCTCGTAGCTGGCGATCCGGGCGGCGATGTCGTTTTCCGCCGGATGCTCGGCGAGGTGCCGCTCGTTGAGCGACCTGAGCAGGCCGATCTGCCGCTCCTGGGCGGCACCGGCCAGCCGGGCGGCAGGGTCGAGGTTCAGGATCCGCGGCTCCACGGCCCGTACGAGCGTGCCCTGGTAGATCGAGGGCAGCCAGCCGTTGCTGAAGTGGGCCTCCTGGAACGTGGGCAGGCCCGACGGGTGGCCGAGCACCATGTAGGCGGGCAGGTCTCGGGTCTCGCTGCCGAGGCCGTAGGTGAGCCAGGCGCCCAGGGCGGGCCGGCCGGCGGTGGCCGTTCCGGTGTTGATCGCGTCGAGCCCCTGGCGATGGTTGCTGACGCCCGAGTGCATCGAGCGGATGAGCGTGATCTCGTCGGCCACGCCGCCGAGGTGCGGCACAAGCTCGCTCAGTTCCATCCCGCAGGAGCCACGTGGCGCGAACTTCCACGGGGAGCCGAACACCTTCGACGACGCCTCGGCGACGTTGTCGAACTTGAGCTCGCCGGGAAACGCCTCGCCGTCGTGCTTTTGGAGCAAGGGCTTCGGATCGAAGAGATCCATCTGCGATGGGCCGCCCATCATGAACAGCGAGATCATCGCCGTGGCCCGCGGCCGGAAGTGCGGCGGCTTGGGGAGCGTGTCGAACCGTTTCGGGCCGTCGAGTGCCGGCTTGGCGGGCGCCGCGAGCAGGCCGTCGTCCTGAAGCAGGCTCGCCAGGGCCAGGCTCCCGAGGCCGAAGCCTCCGGCATGGAGCAGGTGCCGACGGGAACAGAGTGACGGGCGCGGCATGGTGTCAGTTCACGTAGAGGAAGCGGGTTGAGCTGAGGAGCACCTGACAGTAGCTGGCCAGGGCCTCGGCCTGCGGGTCGGCCGGGGGGGCGTCCTTGGCGGGCGGTCGGGCGGCGTGAAACTGCCGCAGCGATTCGGCCTGCTCGGCAATGTGCGCAAGGGCCTCGGTGGCCTCGGCGGCGGTCGGGTCGCGGGCCGTGAGGATCCGCCAGGCCAGCGCGATCTGGGCCCGCAGGTCGCCCGGCCGCTCCCGCCGCACGCGGGCGGCCAGCGCGAGCGAGTTGTCGAGCACGAAGGCGTCGTTGAGCATGAAGAGCGACTGCGGCGCCACCGTGCTCGAGCCCCGCAGCTCGCAGTTGGGGAGCATGGTGGGGGCGTCGAACGTGTCGAGCGACGTCAGCGGCGTCGAC
>JBIJCD010000039.1:0-14493 GCA_044344895.1 Pirellulales bacterium
GCGCGACGAACAGCTGGCCGGGTTTCTCGGTGGCCAGGCAGGCGTCGCGGTGCAGCGGCAGCTGCTGCTGGGACACTATGCGGAGAAACAGCGGATCGAGCGGGATCTGTCCATCGCCCGCGACATCCAGCAGCGGCTGTTGCCCACGGAACCGCCGTCGCTCGCCGGTTTCGACATCGCCGGCTGGAACCGGCCGGCCGACCAAACCGGCGGCGACTATTTCGACTTCATCCCGCTCGCGGACGGCGGACTCGCCTTCACGATCGCCGACGCCACCGGCCACGGCATCGGGCCGGCGCTCGTGGTGTCGGAGACGCGGGCCCTGTTCCGCGCCCTCGTCTCGCCCGCCGCTCCGCTCGTGCCGCTGGTGATGCGGGTCAACGACCTGCTCTGCGCCGACCTGCCCGAGGGGCGATTCGTGACCACCCTGTTCGGCATGATCGCACCGGAGGGCGACGGCGTGCGGTTCGTCAGCGCGGGCCAGGGACCGATCCTCGCCTTCCGGGCCGCCACCGGCGCCGTGGAGGAGTTCGACAGCCACGGCCTGCCGCTGGGCCTGATGCCGGAGATGGAATACGAACCGGAGACGACGCTGCCACTGGCGGCCGGCGACATGCTCGTGCTGCTCACCGACGGCTTCTATGAGTGGCAGCGGGCCGACGGCAGTCAGATGCAGATGGCCCGTTTCCACGAGCTCCTGCGGCGGCACCGCGACGCGGCTGCGGCCGAGCTGATCCAGACGATCCGCGCGACCGTCGAGGACTTCTCCGGCGGCACGCCTCAGGCCGACGACCTGACGGCCGTGATCGTCAAACGACTGGCGTGAGCCTGGCCCCCTGCGACGGCGGCCGGTCGCTTGACCCGTCACAGTTGGCGGGCTAGGCTTTCCAGGAGAGTTTTCCGGTTCTTTCCGGTTTTTTGGGCCGCGCCCGGCTCGCCGACGGCCCGTCCCCACCTGCCCGGCCGACCCTCGGCCCCCAACGGTCCGTTCGGTGTCTCGGTCTCAATCGCCGAACCGGCCGCTTCCGATTCTATTGACGAGATCCGGAGAGAGGTACGGCGGCATGCGGCTCGTCGGTCTTCGAACCGTGCTGGTGGTGATCGTGGTCGCGACGGCGATCCTGACCCGCGGCGGCGTTGCCGGGGCGGCCGATACGCCGGCGTCCGCGCGGGCGAGCTTCGTCAACGACGTCATGCCCGTGCTCACCAAGGCGGGCTGCAACTCTGGCCCCTGCCACGCCAAAGCGGGCGTCGGACAGAACGGCTTCCGGCTGTCGGTGCTGGGTTTCGAGCCCGGCGAGGACTACGAGCACATCGTCAACGAGGCCCGGGGCCGGAGGATCTCCGTTGCCGCCCCCGACGAGAGCCTGCTGCTCCTGAAAGCCACCGCGCGGGTCGCCCACGGCGGCGGACGCCGGCTCGATCCGAGTTCCGCGGCCTACCAGGCGATGCGACGCTGGATCGAGGAGGGGGCGACGCCGCCCTCCGCGGGCGAGCCCGAGGTGGCGGCCCTCGTCGTCGAGCCGGCGTCGTCGACCGTCGCGATGGGGGATACGCTGCGACTCACGGTGACGGCCACGTTCAGTGACGGCACTCGTCGAGACGTGACACCGCTGGCGGTCTACGAATCGAACGACACGAGCCGCGTGGAGGTGGACGCCGACGGCACGGTGACCGTGCTGCGGCAGTCGGGCCGGGCCACGGTCATGATCCGCTACCAGGGCGTGGTTGGAGTCGCGTCGTTTGACGTGCCTTCGGGACCGCCGGCGCCGATGCCCGCGCCGCGAAACTTCATCGACGAACTCGTCTTCGAGAACCTCGGCGGACTCGGCATTCCCGTGTCGCCCGAGTGCGACGATGGCGTCTTCCTCCGCCGGGTGTCGCTCGACGTCACCGGCACACTGCCCTCGGCGGAAAAGGCCGCCGAGTTTCTGGCCAGCCGCGAACCCGACAAGCGGGAGCGGCTCGTGGACGCTCTCCTGCAGAGCCCTGAATACGCCGACTTTTTCGCCAACAAGTGGACCGCGCTCCTGAAAAACCGCCGCGACGACACGAGCGACCTGCTCTCCAACTTCGCGTTTCACTCCTGGATTCGCGACGGTCTGCTCGCCAACAAGCCCTACGACACGTTCGTCCGCGAACTGCTCGGCGCCACCGGCGCGGTGGTCTCCAGCCCGCCCGTGGCCTGGTACAAGCGGGTGAAGGACCCCAAGGAACAGGTCGAGGACGTGGCCCAGTTGTTCCTCGGCGTGCGGATGCAGTGCGCCCAGTGCCACCACCATCCGTTCGAGCGCTGGAGCCAAGACGACTACTACGGCATGGCCGCCTTCTTCAGCCAGGTCGGCCGCAAGCCCTCTGCCGTCCGCGGCGAGGACTTCATCTTCCACAAGCGCGGCACCGCGGGCTTCAACAACCCGCGAACGTCCGCTCCGATGCGGCCGGTGGCGCTCGGCGCCGCCGCGGAGCCCATCTCACCCGACGAGGATCCGCGGCTCGTGCTCGCCGACTGGATGGCCGCGCCGTCCAATCCGTTCTTCTCGCGGGTGCTCGTGAACCGTTACTGGAAGCACTTCTTCGGCCGCGGGCTGGTCGAGCCCGAGGACGACATGCGCGACACCAATCCGCCGAGCAACCCGCGGCTGCTGACGGCGCTCGCCGAGCACTTCGTCGCCTCGAAGTTCGACCTCAAGGAACTGGTGCGGACGATCACGCGGTCGCGGGCCTACCAGCTGGCCGACGGCGTCGACGGCAACGAGAGCGACGTCCAAAACTTCTCCCATGCCTATCCCCGCCGGCTGACCGCCGAAGTGCTGCTCGATTCCATCGACAGGGTCGCCGAGTCCTCCACGTCGTTCGCCAACCTGCCCGCGGGCACGCGGGCCATCGCCCTGCCCGACAACAGCTACAACCGGTCGTCGGCCTTCCTGAAGGCCTTTGGCCGACCCGACAACGCCAGTGTGTGCGAGTGCGAGCGGTCCCAGTCTCCGAGCCTCGCGCAGAGCCTGTTCATGCTCAACGCGGCCGACATCAAAGCGAAGCTCGCCGCGGCGCAGGGCCGCGCGGCGCGGTACGCCCGCGATCCGCGGCCCGACTCGGAGAAGATCCACGAACTGACGCGTGCGGCTTTCTGCCGAGAGCCGACCATGCAGGAGCTGCTGGTGGCGGAGGCCTACATTGCGGAGGCGGGCGCGGGCAAGGGCGCCGAGGCCGCACGCAAGGAGCGGTTCGAGGACCTGATCTGGGCGATGATCAACACGAAGGAATTCGTCTTCAACCACTAGTTCCAACCGTTCGTTTCAGCCCCTGGCGGCCAGCAGCCGGATCGCGAGCCGCGGCGACACACGCATGATCACCACGAGCCACCAGCCGCCCCTCCGGCGACCGAGATCCGAGGCCGCTGCACCGTCGCCGCGAGTCTTCCGCGGCGCTGTGGCTGTGGCCGCCGCCACCCTCATGCTCGCACCGGCGTTCGGCCAGCAGGTCTGCCTGCCGCTGCCTCGGCTCCTGACGATCTTCCCGCCCGGCGGACCCGTCGGCACCGAGGTCGAAGTCGTTGTGAGCGGCGAGCGGATCGAGCCCGCCGAGACCATGCTCTTTTCGCACCCCGCCCTGACGGCGACCCAGAAGCGCGACGCCGATGGCAAGCCCGTGCCCAACACGTTCGTCGTGAAAATCGCCGCCGACGCGCCGGCCGGTGTCCACGACGCTGCGCTCGTCACCGCCCTGGGCATCTCGTCGGCCCGCGGCTTCAGCGTCGGCACGCTGCCCGAGACGGTTCGCACCGCGGTGAACACCACCCTGGCGTCGGCGACCCCCTTGGCGGTGAATGCCGTCTGCAACGCGTCCACGACGGCCCAGGCGATCGACCATTACCGGCTCGAGCTGCATCGCGGCCAGCGGATTCGCGTCGAATGCCACGCCGCGGGCATCGACTCGCGGCTGCAGCCCGTGATCGCGATCGCCGACGAAGCGGGCAACGACCTCGCGGTCGAGCGACGGGACCGGCCCCTCGACTTCACCGCGGCGACAGACGGCGCGTGCATCGTGAAGGTGCATGACCTGTCCTTCCAGGGCGGGCCGCACTGTTTTTACCGTCTCGTCGTCCGGGAGCCCGCCGCCGACACCGCGCCTCCCCCGGCGACCCGGCAGGTCAACGCGTTTTCCTGGCCACCGACCGGACTGCCGGACCGGGCGGCCGCGACGGAGGCGGAGCCGAACGACCTGGCAGCCCAGGCGCAGCAGATCACGTTGCCCTGCGATATCGCTGGCGGTTTCTTCACCGCGGGCGACATCGACACGTTTGAATTCGACGCCGCGAAAGGGGACGTCTGGTGGGTCGAGGTCGCGTCGGAGCGGCTCGGAGCCCCCACCGATCCTGCCGCCACGGTGCAGCGGAGCGTTGAGGAGAACGGTACGGACCGATGGGAAGATGTCGCGGAATTCAACGATATCGCGAGTCCTCTCAAGCCCTCCAGCCAGGGCTACAGCTACGACGGACCACCCTGCGTGACGGGCTCGGCGGATGTCCTCGGCAAGCTGGAGATCGCGGTGTCGGGCCGCCATCGCCTGCAGCTGCGAGACCTGTTCGGCGGCACCAGGGTCGAGCCGCGCAGCGACTATCGCCTCGTGATCCGGCGGGCCGAGCCCGACTTCGCCCTGGTGGCGTGGCCGCTGCACATGGAGCTCCGCAACGGCGACCGAGCCGATCTGTCGAAGCCGTTCGCGCTCCGCGCCGGCGGCACCGTCGCGGTGGAGGTGGTCGCCATGCGGCGCGACGGCTTCGACGGCGACATCGAGCTGGCCGTCGAGGGACTGCCCCCGGGGGTGACGGCGACCGGCCTGAGCATTCCCAAGAGCGCCGTCAGGGGCATCGTCGCCATCACCGCAGCCGATGGAGCCTCTTGCGGCCCGGTGCCGCTCACGATCGTCGGTCGCGCGACGGTGGCCGAGACGGCGATCGTGCGGCCGTGCCAGATCGCTTCGGTGGCCTGGCCGATCCGCGACCACTCGGCGGAATTGCCGCAGCCGCGGCTGGTGTCGGCGCCGCTGCTGACGGCCTCCGCTGCCGAGCCGTTCCCGCTGTCGATCCGCGGCTCCACTACGGGGCCCATCGAGGCCGCCGCCGGGGCGACCGTGACGGTGCCGATTTCGCTCGTCCGCCGCGGCAAGCTGCTGGGGACCGTCACCCAGCTGAGGATGTTCGGTCAGGGATTCGACAAGGTGGCTGCCGTCACCGTGCCGCTGACGGCCGACTCGCATGCGTTTCCGCTCGATCTGGCGAAGCTTGCGATCGGGCCGGGCCGGCACACATTCGTGCTTTACGGCGCCGCCACGGTCGCCTATCAAGCCCCCACGGTTGGCGACACACCCGCCGCCGCCGTCGATATCGCGGAAATCATCGTGTCCGAGCCGATCCAGCTCGACGTCAAGCCGGCGGCCGAGGCCGGCCCGCAGGGTTCCGCCCCACAGGGAGAGAAGAAGTCATGAACAGCCGTGTCATTTCCTCCGCCGTCAGGCACTGCGCGGGCCCGGGTGGCCGGCGGCACTTTCTCCAAGCCGGGCTCGCCGGATTCGCCGGACTGTCACTGCCGGGCATGCTGCGGCTGCGGGCCGAGCATCCCGCTGCCGTGACACCCTCCTCGACCGCCGTGATCATGGTGTGGCTGCCGGGCGGCTGCTCTCAGCTCGACACGTACGACCCGAAGCCCGACGCACCCAGCGATTACCGCGGGCCGTTCCGCACGATCTCCACGAAGATCCCCGGCCTGCAGTTCACCGAGCTTTTGCCCCGGCAGGCGGCGCTCGCCGACAAGTTCACCACGGTGCGGTCGATGATGCAGACGGCCCCCGGCCATCCGGCGGGGTCGATGCAGATGCTTTCGGGCGACATGGCCACGCAGGACAAGCCGAAGCCGAAGTACCCCGACTGGATGTGCGCGACCAACTATCTCCGTGCGCGGCACGTTCCCCGCTCCAACCCCCTGCCCCGCTATGTCGGCATCAACCCGCCGCTGGAGTACAACGGCCCCGCCTACGTCGGTGACGCCTACCAGCCGTTCACGGTGTCTGGCGATCCCAGCCAGCCGAACTTCTCGGTGCCCAATCTCGGGGTGTCTGGGGCCGCGGAACTCGGCCGGCTCGACCGTCGGGCGAGTCTACGGCGGAGGCTCGACGATCTGCAGCAGACAGTCGACCGCCAGCTCGAGATGGAAGCGCTCGACCAGTTCGAGGCGCAGGCGATGATGCTCCTGACCGACCCGCGGGCCAAGGACGCCTTCGACCTGTCGAAGGAGGACGACAAGACCCGCGATCGCTACGGCCGCAATGCGTGGGGACAGCAGCTGCTCATGGCCAGGCGGCTGGTGGAGGCCGGGGTGGACATCGTGACCACGCAGCTCAGTGGGCCGCTCTGCGGCCGGGTGGGCAACTGGGACGACCATGCCGTCAACCACCACGTCTTCGAGGCGCTGAAGTTCCGGGCCGAAGCCTACGACAACGCCGTCGCGGCGCTTATCGAGGACATTTACGACCGCGGGCTCGACAAACGGGTGCTCGTGGTGGTGACCGGCGAATTCGGCCACACGCCGAAGATCAGCTACGGGGCGAGCACGGGGGCCGGCAACGCCAGCGGCCCGGCGGGTACGCAGCAGCCGGGCCGTGACCACTGGCCGGCGGCCTTCTCCAACATCTGGTTCGGCGGCGGCATCAGGCCGGGACAGGTGGTGGGCGCCACGGACCGTCGTGCCGAGGCCGTCGTCGACCGCCGCTGCACGGCTCACGATTTCCTGGCGACGATCTACCACCATCTGGGTATCGATTCGTCGCGGGTCACGATCCACGACTTCACCGGACGGCCGACGCTGCTGGTCGAGAACGGACGGCCGATCACGGAGCTGATGGGCTGACCGCGGCGGCGGGACGGGCGACTCTGACCACCGGGTGGCACCGCGCGGCTCCCTTTCGCCGCAGGGCAGGAGCTCCGGTGCCCTGCCTCGGCGGGCTAGTGCGCATCCCCGATTGGTGGAGCGACGGCTTCGGGGCGGCAAAAGTCTCGTCGCGTGGGCCGAGGCGGCCCAAAGCTCCTCGAGCGTTCGCCGACCCCTCGCCTCCGTCTCCAGGTTTGCCAAGTCGTCGCTACAGCTAAACCAGATGCGCTCTAGGCTTTTGTCCAAAAGTGCATTTCCCTCCGAGGCCAGCATGCCGCCCAATACCTGGATCGGGCAGGTCGCCTGAGCACCGGGTCACCGCCCCGCTCGCCTTCGCGGTGGACTCGGAGCCTTCCGCCTCTCGCGGCGAGTGTCACGTACGTGCGTCACGCAAAGGACTCGAATCGCACCCGCCAGCCACCGCGCGGTGCCGCCGCAGGCGGCCGCCGTGCGCTGCCGCGGCCTGACGCGACGGCGTTGATCGTCGATGGCCATGCCGCGTTCGCGGACCTCGTCGGCGCGATGCTCGTCGGGCGGTTCGGCATCGCGTCGGCCGCCGTCGCCTGCCGGGCCGCAGACGCAGCCAGCCACATCTCCACGATTGCCCCCGGCCTGGTCATCCTCAACACCGACCTGCCCGATGCCAGCGGCCTGACGCTGCTGCCGATCATCAGCAGGTCGAATCCGGATGCCGGCGTCCTCGTGCTCGCCCGCAACGAGTTCCTCGCACGCATCCGGCACGACCCCCGGTTCGATTCCCGGCGGCATGCCCTGGCCGAGGTCTCGGCCGGCTGGCGGGCGATCTCCGGCCAGATCGCCTCGCTCCTCGAGGCAACGTCCGGGTGCGCGGTGATGCCGCGAGCGGAGAATCTGCTCAGCCCCCGCGAACTGCAGGTGTTCACGCACATCGGCCGGGGACGATCAAGCGCGGACATCGCCTCGCTCCTCGGCATCGGCCAGCAGACCGTCGAGACGCATCGCAAGAGCGTGACGAAAAAGCTGCAGGCCACCGGCGCGGAGCTCGTGCGACTGGCCGTGCTCCACGTGGCCGACCATTACCCTCCGCCACGAGTCGCAGACGCCGCTGCATCCACCTGACCCCCTTCGCCCGCACCACCTTCCCTCCATACACTCCAGGAGCCAACGATGGAAATGCGACGCCTTCGTTCGATCATGCCGGCCAATCGTCTCTGCGCCGCAGCCGCCTGTGCCTTGCTTGCCACCCTGCTGACCGCGCTCCCGGGCTCCGCCCAAACGACGAGCCAGCCGACGAGGCGGCCCAACATCCTCGTCATCTGGGGCGACGACATCGGCCAGTTCAACGTCGGCGCCTACAACCTCGGCATGATGGGCTACAAGACGCCCAACATCGACCGTATCGCCCGCGAGGGATGCCTGTTCACCGATTGGTACGGCCAGCAGAGCTGCACGGCCGGCCGGGCCGCCTTTATCACCGGCCAGGCGCCGATCCGCACCGGGCTCACGAAGGTGGGCCTGCCCGGCGCGCCGGAGGGGATGAAGCGGGAGGATCCGACGATCGCCACGGTGCTGCGGTCACGGGGCTACATGACGGGGCAGTTCGGCAAGAACCATCTCGGCGACCGCGACGAGATGCTCCCCACGGCCCACGGCTTCGATGAATTCTTCGGCAACCTCTACCACTTGAACGCCGAGGAGGAGCCGGAGCATCCCGATTACCCGAAGTCACCCGAGTTCAAGAAGAAGTTCGGCCCACGCGGCGTGATCCACTCCTTCGCCGACGGCCGGATCACCGACACCGGACCGCTCACCCGCAAGCGGATGGAGACAATCGACGAGGAGGTCAACGCGAAAACCTTCGACTTCATGGAGCGTGCCAAGAAGGCCGACAAGCCGTTCTTCATCTGGTGGAACTCGACCAAGATGCACATCTTCACGCACCTCAAGGAGGGAGTCGCCGGCAAGACCGGCCTGGGCATCTACGCCGACGGCATGGTGGAGCACGATCGCCAGGTGGGCGAACTGCTGGCGAAGCTCGAGGAACTCGGACTCTCTGCGAACACGATCGTCATGTACTCCACCGACAACGGTGCCGAGGCCTTCACCTGGCCGGATGGCGGTACCACGATGTTCCGCGGCGAGAAGAACACGCAGTGGGAGGGTGGGTACCGGGTGCCCTGTGCAATCCGCTGGCCGGGAGTGATCAAACCCGGCACGGTGAACAACGAGGTCGGGGCCCACGAAGACATGCTCACCACGCTGGCGGCGGCGGCCGGCGACTCGACCGTCAAAGAAGACCTCCTCCGGGGTCGCCAGATCGGCGACCGCAGCTACAAAGTGCATCTCGACGGCTACAACCTCCTGCCGGCGCTCAAGGGCGAGGCCGAGTGGCCGCGGAAGGAGTTCATCTACTGGACCGACGACGGCAGCGTCGCTGCGCTACGGCACGGCAACTGGAAGGTCACGTTTCTCAAGCAAAACGCCCACGGCATGCACGTCTGGCAGCAGCCGTTCGAGGTCTTGCGGGCCCCCACGCTCGTGAACCTGCGAATGGATCCGTTCGAACTGGCCGAGGACATCGGCATGGACTACCAACGGTGGTACCTGGAGCACATGTTCGCGATCGCGCCGGCGGCGGCCTACGTGGGCCAGTGGCTGCAGAGCTTCCGGGAGTTTCCGCCGCGGCAGAAGCCGGGTAGTTTCAACCTTGACCGCGTCATGGAGGCGGTCACGGCGCCGCAGGGGGGAGGCAGATGACGCTCACAGCACCGAGTCGCTGCACTGCGGCTCAGCCGTCGCCGCGCCGCAGCGTGTCGGAAGGTGACTCGCCGAACTGCCGCCGGTAGCGGGTCGCGAACCGGCCGAACTCCCAGATGCAGTGCCCGACGAGGACATCGGCCACGGTTCGCCCAAGCGCCCGCCCCTGCCGCAGTGCCCGCCGCACCTCGTGCAGCTGCCGCAGCCCGACGTAGGTGCGGGGGCTGACGCCGAACGACTCGTGGAAGGCCCGGGCGAGCGTCCGTTCGTTGACGCCGACCGTCCGGGCCAGAGCGGCCACGCTCCGCCGCTGCAGCGGCTCCTCCGCTTCGAGCGACCCGAGCGCCCGCCGCATGATCTCGGCACGATCGATCCGCGGTCGGCCGACCACGGACGGGGCCAGGGCGGGTGCCGCGAGGCAGGCCGACACGGCCTCCCGCAGCTGCAGGGCCGCCGCCGCGTGCGCCGCGCCCGGCCGCGCGGCGAACACCGGGCTCGTGACGACCGACTCCGCCAGGCTCCTGAGCCGCCGCACGGCCGCGGGATCAGCCCGTACGATGCGGCTTGCGCGGCCCCCGTCGGGCAGGGCGTGTTCCTCCGGCGGCAGGGCGATCGAACACCACGCGTGCGCGAGCCGCCGCACTTGGATGCGGAAGTCGGCGCCGGGGGGAATGAAAAGGAAGGAGCGGTCGTCGAGACGCTCGCCGTTGGCGACGTGACGCTCGGCGAGCGTCAGCGGAACGAACAGCGTCGGGCCACGATGCGTGTTCGCGCCGTAGCACAAATTGCCGCCACCCTCGAACGCCGCCTGCACGACGACCGGGCCGAGGTTGGCGACTCCGAGCCGCCAGAGATTCGTCTCGATCCGGTCGCAGATGAGCCTGAGATTGGCGCCACGAACGGCATCGCCCCAGGCGTCGAAGTCGTCGAAACAGAACATCCGTCCCCGCCTCCACGTTCACATGCTTGCCCGCCGTCGCCGCGTCGGCGATCGCCGACGAGCGGCAGGCCGGTTAATGTATCACGGTCCTCCCACTGCCAAACACGTCGCCGTGCTCGACGTCGTCTCGGTGCCCGCGGCTGAAACAACCAGGCATCCCCCTTCACGCCACGCGTCCTTCCGGAGCCTCCGCCGTGCCCCTGCTCGACCGCTTCCTCCGCTACGTGCGGATCGACACCCAGTCTGACGAACACGGGGTCGGCAGCCCGAGCACGGCGAAGCAGCTCGACCTCGCCCGGCTGCTCGCCGACGAGTGCCGCGAGATGGGTCTCCAGGACGTTTCGCTGTCGCAGCACGGCGTGGTCATGGCCACCGTGCCTGGATGCAGCGGGCACCACTCGCCCACGATCGCCTGGGTGGCCCACGTCGACACGTCACCCGAAACCTCGGGCACCGGCGTCACGCCGATCGTGCACCAGCCGTATGACGGCCGCGACATCGTACTGCCAGGCGACCCGACGCAGGTCATCCGCGGCGCCGACAACCCCGACCTGGCCCGTCTCATCGGCGGCACGGTGGTCACCGCCGACGGCACGACGCTGCTCGGCGCCGACGACAAGGCGGGCGTGGCCGTGATCATGACGGCGGCCGAGCGGCTGATGCAGGGGACCGGCCGGCCGCACGGGCCGATCCGTCTGGTCTTCACCTGCGACGAGGAGATCGGGCGGGGCACGGCCGGCCTCGACGTGGCGGCGATCGCCGCTGTCTGCGGGTACACGCTCGACGGGGACGGCAGGGGTGGCATCAACGCGGAGACCTTCTCCGCCGACGCCGCCACCGTCACCGTGACGGGTGTCAACATTCACCCGTCCATCGGCAAAGGGGTGATGGTCAACGCCGTCCGCATCCTGGCGGAATTCCTGGCGGCGCTGCCGACCGACCGTTTGAGCCCGGAGTCGACCGCCGGCCGCGAGGGCTTCATCCATCCCTACGGCATCGAGGGAGGCGTGTCCCGGGCCGAAACGCGGCTCATCCTGCGGGACTTCGAGTCCGACGGGCTCGCCGCGCACGCCGCCCTGCTCGACGGCATCGCGCGGCGGCTCCGGGCGGCCCATCCGCACGCCGCGATCGACGTCGCCATCCGGCCGCAGTACCGCAACATGCGGGACGGGCTGGCCCGCGAGCCGCGGGCGGTCGCCAAGGCGGTCGCCGCCACCAGGGCCGCCGGCATGGAGCCGCGGCTCGAGGTGATCCGTGGCGGCACCGACGGCTCGCTGCTGACGGCCCTCGGCCTGCCGACCCCGAACCTTTCGACGGGCGAGCACAACCCGCACTCGCCACTCGAATGGACGAGCCTCGAGGAGATGCAGGCGGCCGTCGACGTGCTGCTGCACCTGGCGGCGCTCTGGGGCGAGGAGCACGCCTGACGACATTGGGCCCGACGCCTGCCGCAAGCCGAGCGGCGATCCGAGCGCGTTCAGCGGGTGGGCGGAGCCACGATGTTGTCGGCCCGCGACACCGTTTCGGGAACGGCGAGATCCTGCAGCCGGCAACCGTGCACGCCGCAGCCTGCCGGTGGGCGGCCGTCGCGGCTGCGCCACTCGATCGCCGTCCGCATGAGCGGCATGGGCCGGTCGTCGAGGATCGTGCAGCCGGTCACGAGCGTGTCGTGGCAGTCCTCCACGAGCAGCCCGACGGGAGTGCCCTCGAGGAGGTGACAGCCGGCAACCGTCATCCGCCGACTTCGCACCAGTTCCACAAGAGCCTCCTTCGCCGCCGGCTCGACGCCGTCGACCGTATGGCGACCGGCGAGGGCATCCTGGATAGACAGGCCTTCTACGATGCAGTCCTGGCACTCGACGAACCGCACGCCGGTCGCCAGTTCCTTGTCGCCGTAGTCGGGGTTGTGTCCGATCACGTTGGCTCCCAGCGAGATCGCCCGCGACCGCTCCACTAGGATCGTGCGCTGCGTCGCGCTGTAAACGTAGTTACCGGTGATCGCGAAGCCGGCGCAGCCCTCCAGGTGGATGTTCACCTCCTGATTACCGATCAGGTTGCCGGCGATCGTCCACATGCCGGCTTTATGCCTGGCCCCCCCGCCGAGAAACCGGATGTTCGCGCCGCCGGGCGAAGGGGTGGCCTGGATCGTGTTCGAGGCGAGTGTGCCCTCGCGGATGGAGCCACCCCGGCAGTCGACGTAGACCTCCGCCGTCGGCTCCCCGTCGGCATCGGGCATGCCGATCGATTTGTTGTTGTTGTATTCGATGTCGTTGCCAGTGATCTGCACGTTACGGATCTCGCCGCCCGTGATCCGGATGCCGCCGAGGCGGCAGTAGCTCACGTGGCTGCCGGTGACGATCACCTGGTGCAGGTTCGCCTCGTCGAGGAAGATGCCGATGCCGGTGTTGCGGTAGATATGGCAGTGCGAGACGAGCAGGTTGCGCGCCCGCCTCGTCACGTGGATGCCGTGCCGCAGGCCGCGCAGCAGGACGCCAGTCACCGTCGGCTGCATCACGCCCTCGAGCCGGATCCCGTCGGCCTCCGGATGCGTGCCGGCGATCTCGAGGTCGCGGATGACGGGCATCCGCTCCCGCTCCCAGACCGCCGGGGACAGGTTGCGAGGATCGGCGTTTCCCCCATGGCCGCCCCGAAACAGGACCGCCGGCCCCGGGCCCGTCATCGTCAGTCGGGCGGTGCCAGCCGAACCGTCGATGCCGGTGCGTCCGCTGGCCGCCAGGTCGACGACGATCGTCCGCGAAATTCGGTAGTCGCCCCGCGGCAGCACGAGCACCCCGTCGCCGTCGCCCACGGCGTGCTGGATCGCGTCGGTGTCATCGGCATCGCCGTCCCCGACGGCGCCGTAGTTTCGCACGTCAGCCATGGCGACCCCCTCGGGAAATCCGCGGAGCATAGGGGATCGACCATCTGCCGCCAAGCCTTCGGCCGCGGCCCATCGTCCATGACGCGATCGTATTCAAGCCGATCGCCGGCCGTGACGCGACGTCACGCCTCGCGAGAAAGCCACGGGCTTTGGAGAAAACCGGGGGGCACCACCCGCGGCAAAACGAGTCGTCACAACCCGAAAAGTTCACGAAATCACGCCCGTTCGACGAAAAACCCCGTGGCACAAGGGGGCTTCATCGTGACTGCATCGCGACAAACGGCCGATTCTTTCGTACCGTCTCCCACCAGCCGCCCTGCCCGCCCGCGGCCGAAAGTCTTTCGCGCCCTGGGCCGCGACGATCCGCCTGCGACCGTCCAGCTGCTCGGCAGAGCCTACGAGCGGATCGCCATTGTCAAGCACGACTCGTGGGCGGCCACGGCGATATACGCCTCGGAGGAGAGGCGTGCCGTCTGCAAATTCAACCGGCGCCAGCCCATCTGCATGCTGCCGATGCGCTGGCTGGGCAGGTATCTCGCGGCCCGTGAGCGTCGCTTCATGGAGCGGCTCACGGGCGTCGAGGGTATTCCGCTGTCGCTCGGCCCCGTCAGCGCCGCCAACCGCACGCTGTCGCACGCCGTCTCGCACGAATTCATCCCTGGCCATCCACTGGCGGAAAAAGAACTCGTGAACGACGACTTCTTCCCGCGACTCTCGGCGCTGCTGGCCGAGGTACACCGCCGCGGCGTCGCCCACGTCGACCTGCACAAGCGGGAAAACATCCTCGTCGCCGAAGACGGGCGGCCGCACCTCATCGACTTCCAGATCTCGTTCGCCCTTCCGACACGCCCCCGGTGGATGGCGGCGCTGCTGACCGGAACGCTCGGCGTGCTGCAGCGGTGCGACGACTACCACCTTCTCAAGCATCGCATCAAGCACAGGCCCGACCAGTTGGCTCTCACCATCGCCGACATCGATCGGCTGCGGCCGTGGTGGATTCGGGCCCATCG
>JBIJCD010000321.1:0-4517 GCA_044344895.1 Pirellulales bacterium
GATGGACCTGGCCACGCCCGATCTGCTCAAGCTGATGCCGCTCCTCAAGCCGTGGAAGAGCCTCGACGCGGAACTGGGCTCGTTCTTCTCCGATGAGCGGATCCGGTTGGCGTTCACGTTCCAGTCGAAGTACCTGGGCATGTCGCCGTTCCGGTGCCCGAGCCTGTTTTCCATCCTGTCGTTTCTCGAATACGAGCACGGCGTCTTCCATCCGATCGGTGGCTGCGGCGCGGTGTCGGCCGCTATGGCCCGGATCGCCACCGAGATGGGGGTGGAGATTCACTACGGCGAGCCGGTCGAGTCGCTCGAGTTCATGGGACGGCGGGTGACGGCCGCCCGCACGTCCAAGGCCGTCTACCCCGCCGACGCCACGGTGG
Organism: Pirellulales bacterium; assembly: GCA_044344895.1. Lineage (GTDB taxonomy): Bacteria > Planctomycetota > Planctomycetia > Pirellulales > UBA1268 > CAMCQY01. Next base: position 378 of record JBIJCD010000321.1, read on the forward strand.
TGAACGCCGACTTCGCCCGAACGATGACACGGCTCGTGCCCGACGCGCTGCGGCGCCGATGGAGCGACCGCACGATCGCCCGTAAGCGATTCTCCTGTTCGACCTTCATGCTCTATCTGGGCATCGAAGGCCGTTACGACGACATCCCCCACCACACCATTTACCTGTCGGAAAACTATCGCGACAACCTGGCCGACATCGAGTCGCGGCACGCGCTCAGCGCCGACCCGTCGATGTACGTGCAAAACGCCTGCGTGACCGACCCCTCGCTCGCGCCTGCCGGCATGAGCACGCTCTACCTGCTGATCCCCGTCACCCACCGCCATCCCAACGTCGACTGGCGGCGTGAGGCCCCGCGATTCCGCGAGGTGGCCCTCGACCAGCTGGACAGCCTCGGCATCCACGGCGTCCGCGACCGCATCCGCCACGAGACGATGGTCACCCCGGACGACTGGCAGGACGGCTACGAGATCTACCGCGGGGCCACGTTCAACCTCTCGCACGACCTGGGCCAGATGCTGCACATGCGGCCCCACAACCGGTTCGAGGATCTGGACGGGATGTACTTGGTCGGTGGCGGCACGCATCCGGGCAGCGGCCTGCCGGTGATCTACTCCTCGGCCCGGATCACGTCCGACCTGCTCCTGGAAGACCTTGGCATCCGCTCCGGCGGGTGGGATCATGATTCGGGTGTCCGCGCGGCCGGCCGCCGCGGGAGCGTCCGCGACGGCGAGCCCGCCAGCGTCGCGCCCTGAAGAACCGTCACCCTCCCACCTCACCGCCGCTCTTCGCCCGGCTCCCGCGGCAGCCTTCACCCCCCAGGACGACGCCATGAAACCGACCGCTGAATCGAGCCGCGTGGTCGTGGTGGGCGGCGGCTTGGGCGGCCTGGCGGCGGCTTGTACGCTCGCCGCCCGCGGCTACGCCGTGACGCTCTGCGATCAGAACGCGTGGGTCGGCGGCAAGGCGGCCGTGCTCGCCGAGCAGGGCTTCCGGTTCGACATGGGTCCGACGATCCTCACAATCCCCGGCGTGCTCAAGCGGATCTTCGCCGAGGCCGGCCGCGAACTCGACCAGCACCTCGACCTCGTGCCGCTCGACCCGCAGTGGCGCAGCTTCTTCACCGACGGCACGGCGCTCGATCTCGTCGCCGACGTCTCCCGCATGCGGCAGACGCTCGATGCCTACGCCCCGGGCAGTGGCAGCGGCGCCGGCTACGGGCGTTTCATGGAGCTCTCCGAGCAGCTGCACCGCATCTCGAAAGAGTATTTCTTCTGGCGGAACGTGGGCGGGCTCAAGGACATGTTCGACCCCAGCCGCGGCCTGTCGCTGGCGATCGTCAGAGAGGTGATGGGGATGCGTCCGGGGCGAAGCGTGGCCGGCACGATCCGGTCGTTCGTGCCCGACCCGCGGGCCGCGCAGATGCTCGACCACTTCACGCAATACGTCGGCAGCTGCCCGGAGTCGTCGCCGGCGGTGCTCTGCGGCATCGCCCACATGCAGTCCCACGACGGCGTCTGGGATCCGCGCGGCGGCACCGGCGCCGTGCCGCGGGCCCTGGCCAGCCTGGCCGTCGACCTCGGCGTCGACATCCGCACGCGGACGCCGATCCGACGGATCATCATCGAGGGCGACCGGGTGCGGGGCGTGGAAACCGCCGCGGGCGAGACGATCCCGGCGGGCGCCGTGGTCAGTAACTCCGACAGCGTCCGCACGCACCGCGAGCTCGTCTCCGGCCAGCCGCGCGACCGGTTCCTCGCCCGCCGAAAGTACGAGCCGGCCTGCTCGGGCGTGGTGCTCTACCTCGGCCTCGACCGGCGGTACGAGCAACTGCTGCACCACAACTTCGTCTTCTCCCGCGATCCGCACGAGGAGTTCGACGCCATCTACCGCCGCGGCGAACCGGCCGACGACCCCACCTGCTACGTGTGCGCCCCGGCCATCACCGAGCCGGGCGTCGCCCCGCCCGGCGGCGAGGCGCTCTACGTGCTCGTGCACACGCCCTACCTGCGGCCCCACCACGATTGGTCGAAAATGCTCGCGCCCTACCGGCGCCGCATCATCGAGAAGCTCGAGTCGACCGCGGGCCTGAAGGACCTCGAGCGGCACATCGTGTTCGAGCGAACGCTCACCCCGCAGGATATCAACGACCGCTATCACGTACTCGACGGCGCGATCTACGGCCTGGCCAGCCACGGGAAGTTTCTCGGGGCCTTCAAACCGGCCAACCGGTCGCCCGACGTCGCCGGCCTCTACCTCGCCGGCGGCTCGGCCCATCCGGGGCCCGGCATGCCGATGGTGATGATGTCGGGGTGGATCGCCGCCGACTGCGTCGACCGCGACGGCGTGGTCGCCCAGGTGTCCCCGTCCGCTCGTGCGGCAGCCTGCCCCGTCTGACCAGCGGGCGCCGCCATGGCCACGCCGGACGATCACCACGACCGTGAGCTGCCGGCATTTTCGCCGCGGCTGTACGGCTGGTTCATGTGGTACGTGCGGCGGTACTTCCGCCGTCACTTCCACGCGCTGCGGCTGCTCGCCGCGGCGGACGGCGACCGGGATCATCCCGACATCCGGGGCGAGCCGGTGATCTTCTACACCAACCATCCCGGCTGGTGGGATCCGCTCGTCTTCCTGCTGCTGGCGGAGGCTCTCTACCCAGACAGGCTCAACTACGGCCCGATCGACGCCCGCGCGCTGGGAAAATACCGGTTCATGGAGCGGATCGGCTTCCTCGGCATCGATCCGGCGAGCTGGCGCGGCGCCGCCCGCTTCCTGCGGTTCGCCAAGGCAGCCAGCGGCCGCACCGACGTGATCTTCTGGATCACCTCCCAGGGAGAGTTCGCCGACCCACGCGCGAGACCGGTGCGGCTCCGCCCCGGCGTCGGCCACGCCGTGGCCGCGGCCGGCCGCGGCCTGGTGGTGCCGGTGGCGGTCGAATATCCGTTCTGGACCGAAAGGCTGCCGGAGGCAGTCGCAGCCTTCGGACCGGCGCTGCGGATCGCCGAAGCGGGCGACCGTTCGGCGAAGGCGTGGGCCGACGTGCTGGAGGCGGCGCTCACGGCCACGCAGGACCGCCTGGCCGCGGCCGCGATGCGCCGCGACCCGGGCCGCTTCCGCAGGCTGGCCTCCGGCCGGGTCGGCGTGGGCTGGGCCTACGACACCTTGCGTCGGCTGTCGGCGTGGCGACGTGGCGAACGGTTCGACGCCTCGCACGGCGGGGAGCTGCCGTGACGCCGATCCTGACGATCCTGGCGGCGGCCGCCGCGGCGCTGGCCGCGATTCCGGCGGCCCTCACGATCGCCAACCTGCGCTGCTTCCGGCCCGCTCCGCAGGCGGGGCAGGGGGCCGGGGCCGGCGGGCCGCGGGTGTCGGTGCTCGTACCAGCGCGGAACGAAGCGGCGGCCATCGGACGCTGCGCGGAGGCGGTGCTCGCCAGCCGCGGCGTGGATCTGGAACTCGTGGTGCTCGACGACGGATCGACCGACGGCACCGACCGCATCGTGGAGGCGCTGTCCCGCACCGATCCGCGCGTCCGCCTCGTCCGCGGCGGCCCGCTTCCGGACGGCTGGTGCGGCAAGCAGCATGCCTGCTGGCAGCTGGCCGGGGTGGCGGCCCACGACACCTGGGTGTTTCTCGACACCGACGTCTCGCTCGCGGCCGACGCCGTGGCCCGGAGCGTGGCCTTCCTCGACGCCTCCGGGGCGGCGCTGGCGAGCGGCTTCCCGCGGCAGCTGACCGGCTCCTTCCTCGAATGGCTGCTCCTGCCGCTCATCCACTTCGTGCTGCTGGGGTTCCTGCCGGTCGCCCGCAGCCGCCAGGACGGCCGCCCCGGCCTGGCCGCAGGCTGCGGGCAGCTGTTCGTCACGCGGCGCGGCGACTACGCCGCCGCAGGCGGGCACGCCGCGATCAGGGCGTCGCTTCACGACGGCATCAAGCTGCCCCGCGCCTACCGGCGGGCGGGCATGCGGACCGACATCTTCGACGCCGCCGACATCGCCTCGTGCCGCATGTATGCCCGCAGCGCGGACGTGTGGCACGGCCTGGCCAAGAACGCGACCGAGGGGATCGGCGCGCCGGCGACCATCCTGCCCTTCACGGTGCTCCTCGCCGGGGGCCAGTTGCTGCCGCCGCTGCTCGTCG
>JBIJCD010000323.1:0-4463 GCA_044344895.1 Pirellulales bacterium
TCCGCTTCCCGCGCCCACGTCCACGACGACGTCCCCAGCCTTGGGGGCGTATTTGTAGAACCAATAATCCTTGGCGTTCTCAAGTCTTTGATCGACGGCAGACCTCCGCTCGCGAAATCTGCTTTTGGTGTATGCGAAATCCATGCCATCGGAAACGTATATTCCATCTTCGCGCGAAAACCAGGAGCCGTCCCAGAAAATCGCCGCGTCTCGTGCGTTGGAAACCGATCGAAAGACACTCGAACCGATCAGTCCCAAGACAAATCTTCCTCCCGGTCTGTCCAGAATCTGGACAAGCGTGTTCCGGATGCGAGGTACCACGGAACATTGATCTGTATTGTGCATGACGTTTCAGCTTCGTGGTGCAGATGCGCGTATTGCGAGCAGTACCATCTCTCTTGCCCAACTCCTTTCCCCAGTCAAGCGAAGAGTGGAATGAAGTGCCAGTCCAATCGCTCGCGTGGGAAGGCTCTGGTGTCGTTGGTGGCAACTCACTGTCGACCCTGACGTCGTGTGGAGTGTCGGTGGGCCAGTGGCACGTCGGCGATCGTCGGCCGAGCGGAGCGGACGCGCCGTTCTCGGAGATCGCGGCGGCCCGATTCCAGATATCTACCGTATGGATGGATCACGGTCCGAAGGCAGCCCTCGAGCCCTCCATGCGGGTGCGGCCGGAGCGTCAGGATCGGGCCGCCGCACATATCGGCATCGTGGATCCAGTCTCGCTGGGATCGGCCTACCACTGCAGGGAATAGATCGCCCGGTCGGGAAACACGGCCGCCGGTTCCGGCAGCGTGAAGGCGACGTCCTCGGCATTACCGCTGAAGGAGACGAGCGCCTTCGTGCCCCCCAGAGTCCGGCACGACACCCGCAGCGTCGCGCCCGGTACCGCGTCGACCGCCGCGGCGCGGGCGGGAGGCGCCAGCGTCGGCATGGAGATGACCGACCGCAGGAAGAAGAGAAATATGAGGCACGGCCCCGCGTAGACGCACGCAGCAAGTGAAAGGATGCTCCACACCATGTGGTGGCATCTCGTGCGCGGAGTCGGGCCAGAGGACCAGCACGACTTTCTTGCCCGTGCTCCGGTGCGGGGGCGTCCGCCCCACGTCGTGCACATCTGCCTTGGCAACGCGTCGACCTGGCAGAGAGCCCATCTCTTGCACCGGAGTGGGCTTTCGAACGCCGTAGCTCGCTCACTTGCCCCAGCGCCAGCGCGGCGGCTCGCCCTTCAGCCAGGAGATCGCGACCAGCACGCCGGCGGCCGTCCAGATGCAGGCCTGGAAGGCGGCCATGTTGCGGTTGGGCGGTACGAGGAAGCTGATGGCCACCACCGTCGCGACAAACGCGGCCAGCACCAGCCAGCCCTCCCAGGTCGCAGGCGGCCCCCAGCCCCAGCCGTAGGTCTTGGCGGGAAACCAGTAGCGGGGAGCGTCGCCGCCGACTCGATTTTTCGGCGGCAAATTCGGCTGTGGTTCTGCTTCAACGGGCATGTGCCGTCAGGTCTCGTCGTCGTGAATCCACTGCGTCTGCAATCTGGCCCGGTGCGACTCCATCCGCTGCAGCAGGACCTCCGGATCGGTGTCCACGAGAAGCATCGCCCGGTGCTCTGGCCCGACGAACCGCTCGTGAACCATGTGGTCCACAAGCGTCAGGAGAGGGTCGTAGAAGCCGGCCACGTTGAGCAGCCCATAGGGCTTGGCATGCAGGCCGAGCTGGCCCCACGTCCAGGTCTCGAACAGCTCCTCGAGTGTGCCGAGGCCGCCGGGCAGGGCGAGGAAGCCGTCGGCGAACTCGGCCATGATCGACTTCCGCTCGTGCATCGAGCCCACGACCCGCAGGTCGGTGAGCCCGCCGTGGGCGAGCTCCTTCTCCTCGAGCGCCCGGGGAATGACGCCGATCACCCGGCCGCCCGTCGCCAGCGCAGCGTCGGCCACCGCCCCCATGAGCCCGATGTGGCCACCCCCGTAGACGAGTGTGCGGCCCGACTCGCCGAGCAGCCGGCCGACCGTGCGGGCGGCGGCGGAGTAGGCGGGGTCGGCCCCCGGGCTCGACCCGCAGTAGACGCAGACCGTGTTCAGGTGCATGGACACAGTATGTCCAGAAGTGCGGCCGGCCTGCCTCTGCCGTCCGGATTCCGCCTTTTGCGACCCTGCGTTGCAAAAAGCGACGCACGCTGCCGTCGCACGGCCTGGAAAAGCGGAGCCGATCCGTCTCGGACGTTCTTTTTTCGGCCGCAAAACGATCCATGCGCACGGCCGTGACGATCGTACGGCTTTTGGCGCGGCATTTGCCCTCCTTGCCCTCACGCCCTGAACGCCCGTCCTGATTTTCCCTTTTCCATTGTTTCCTGACGAGCGGCACCGGGTGTGGAGAAACCAGCCATGACACGCGCCATCAATGCCGATGACCGGGCCCGAGATCCGGGCCATGCTTCGGACGAGGAACTGATCACCCGCTTCCGCCTCACCGCGGATGGGGCCGCCTTCGAGTCGCTCGTGCACCGCTACGAAGCCGAACTGTTCGGCTACCTGCGGCGCTGCCTGGGCAGCGTGGAGCTGGCGGAGGACGTCTTCCAGGCGACGTTCCTGCAGGTCTACTTGAAGTGCGACCGTTTCGACGATGCCCGCCGGTTTCGGCCCTGGCTCTACGCGATCGCCACGAACAAGGCCATCGACGCCCAGCGGCGCAACCGGCGGCATCGGATGGCGAGCCTCGACCGTCGCATGGGCTGCGATGACGGCGATGCCGCATTCGCCGACACGCTGGCCGGGGAGGAGCAGGTCTGCGACGCGCGGATGGAGGCCGAGGAGGCCCGGGCGTGGGCCAGTTCGGCGATCGCCGGGCTGCCCGAGCAGCTGCGGGCCGTGCTGGTGCTCGTCTACCAGCGCGGGCTGAAGTACCGCGAGGCCGCCGACGCCCTGGGGATCCCGCTGGGCACCGTGAAGAGCCGGCTGCACAAGGCGATCCACCGGCTGCACGAGGGCTGGCGGCACGACCATGTCGCACCCGGCGCCGGCGCGGTCGGGGCGGTCACGGTCTGAACACCGTCCGGGCCGACCAGCTGGCACGTCAGCCGCGGGCCCGCCGGTACCAGCGGATCAGGGCGTTCGTGGAGCTGTCGTGGGCCAGCTTCGGCTCGGCCGTCGACTCAAGTTCCGGCACGATGCGGTTGGCGAGCACCTTGCCGAGCTCGACGCCCCACTGGTCGAAGGGATTGTCGTCCCAGATCACGCCCTGCGTCAGCACGCTGTGCTCGTAGAGGGCCACAAGGCTGCCGAGTACGCGGGGCGTGAGCCGCTCGGCCAGGATCGTCGTGCTCGGCCGGTTGCCCGGAAACGTCTTGTGCGGGACGAGCGGCTCCGGCACGCCCTCCGACCGCACCTCGTCGGCGGTCTTGCCGAAGGCCAGCGCCTCGGCCTGTGCGAAGACGTTCGACATGAGCAGGTCGTGGTGCCTGCCCAGCGGGTTTTCCGACCGGGCGAACCCGAGGAAGTCGCAGGGGATCGTCCGCGTGCCCTGATGGATCAGCTGGTAGAAGGAGTGCTGGCCGTTCGTCCCCGGCTCGCCCCAGACGATCGGGCAGGTCTGGTAGTCGTCGATGATCCGGCCGTCGAGCGTCACCCGCTTGCCGTTGGACTCCATCGTGAGCTGCTGGAGGTAGGCGGGGAACCGCTTGAGATACTGGTCGTAGGGGAGCACGGCGATCGTGTGGCCGCCGAGAAACGTGCTGTTCCACACGGCCAAGAGCCCGTGGAGCACCGGCAGATTGCGGTCGAACGCCGCGGTGCGGAAGTGCTCGTCGACCGCATGGAAGCCGGCGAGCAATTCGGCGAAATGCTCGGGACCGATCGCCAGCATCGTGGAGAGGCCGATGGCGGAGTCCATCGAATAGCGGCCGCCCACCCAGTCCCAGAAGCCGAACATGTTGGCGGTGTCGATGCCGAAGGCCGACACCTCCGCGGCATTGGTCGAGACGGCCACAAAGTGCCGGGCCACGGCGGCCGGATCTCGCAGGGCCGCCAACGACCACTCCCGCGCGGTGCGGGCGTTGGTCATCGTCTCCTGCGTCGTGAACGTCTTCGACGAGACGATGAAGAGCGTCTCGGCGGGATCGAGATCGCGGGTGGCTTCGGCGAAGTCGGTACCGTCGACGTTGGAGACGAACCGGAACTCGATGTCGCGGGTGGCGACGTGCCGCAGGGCCTCGTAGGCCATCACGGGACCGAGATCCGAGCCGCCGATCCCCACGTTGACCACGGCCCGGATCGGCCGGCCGGTGTGCCCCTTCCACGAGCCGTCGCGGATCCGGCGGCTGAAGGCGGCCATGCGGCCGAGCACCTCGTGCACGCCCGGCACGACGTCGTGGCCGTCGACGCGGATCGTCGCCGATGTCGGCGCCCGCAGGGCGACGTGCAGCACCGCACGTCGCTCGGTGGAGTTGATCTTCTCGCCAGCGAACATCGCGT
>JBIJCD010000325.1:0-4459 GCA_044344895.1 Pirellulales bacterium
AGAGAGCGACCCCCTGGAGGGGCCCCCCGAACGTCGGGCGACGGGGCACGGGCATCCCCGGCCCGCACCGCCCGGCCCGCTACGCATGCACCGCGAACTCGCCGGCCGCGAGGCTCGGCAGGTTCGTCTGCCCCATCAGCCACAGGTCGACCGACCGCGCGGCCTCGCGGCCCTCGTGAATCGCCCACACCACGAGCGACTGCCCGCGCCGCAGATCGCCCGCCGCGAACACGCCCGCCTTGCTGGTCATGTAGTCGCCGCCGGTCTTCACGTTGCCCCGCGGGTCGAGCTCCAGGCCGAGGTCGGCGATCGGTCCCTGCTTCTCGGGCCCCATGAACCCCATGGCCAGGAGTGCAAGCTGGCAGGGCCATTCCTGCTCGCTGCCTGCCACCTCGCGGAACTTCTGCTGCCCGGTGGCCGTGTCGGTGTACCACTCGATCCGCACGGTCTTCAGTCCGCGCAGGTTGCCGTTGGCATCGCCGAGAAACTCCTTCGTGAGGATGCTCCACTCGCGGCGGCAGCCCTCCTCGTGCGACGAGCTCGTCCGCAGGATCACGGGCCACGCCGGCCATGGCGTGTTCGCCGGCCGCTCCTGCCGCCGCGGATACTTGCCGAGATCCGGCGGCTGCGGCAAGAGCTCGAACTGCGTCAGGCTCTTCGCGCCCTGGCGGTTGCTCGTGCCGTCGCAGTCGGAACCCGTGTCGCCGCCACCGATCACCACCACGTCCTTGCCCTCGGCGACGATCTGTCCCTGCACCTCGTCGCCGGCGTTCCGCTTGTTCTGCTGCGGCAGGAACTCCATGGCGTAGTGCACGCCCTTGAGCTCGCGGCCGGGGATCGGCAGGTCGCGGCCGAGCGTGGCCCCGCCGGTGAGCACGATGGCGTCGTAGTCGTCGACGAGCTGCTGCGTGGGCACGTCCGTGCCCACGTTTACGCCGCAGCGAAACTCCACGCCCTCCATCTCCAGCTGCTTGACCCGCCGCCACACCCGCCACTTTTCCAGCTTGAAGTCGGGGATGCCGTACATCAGCAGCCCGCCCGGCCGGTCGGCCCGCTCGAAGAGCGTGACGAGATGGCCCGCGCGGTTGAGCTGCTGCGCGGCGGCCAGGCCGGCCGGCCCGCTGCCCACCACCGCCACCCGCTTGCCGGTCCGCACCGCCGGCGGCTCCGCCACCACCCAGCCCTCGTCGAAGGCCCGGTCGGCGATCGTCATCTCGATCTGCTTGATGGCGACGGGATCCTCGTTGATGCCCAGCACGCAGGCCGCCTCGCACGGGGCGGGGCAGACGCGGCCGGTGAACTCGGGGAAGTTGTTCGTGGCGTGCAGCCGCTGGCTGGCCTCGTGCCACTGCTGGCGGTACACGAGGTCGTTGAAGTCGGGAATGATGTTCCCCAGCGGGCAGCCGGTGTGGCAGAAGGGCACACCGCAATCCATGCACCGCGCCCCCTGCGTCTTGATCTCCTCCGGGGAGAGGATCGTGAGGAACTCGTTGTAGTGCTTGAGGCGTTCGGGCACCGGCGCGTAGCCGCTGACCTTCCGCTCGTACTTCATGAACCCGCGCGGCTCACCCATGGACTTTCTCCTGCTGACGTGCTTCCTGCTGTTCCTGGTCGGCGAGCTTCCGCAGCTCCGCGAGCGCCCGCTTGTAGTCGGTCGGCATCACCTTCACGAATTTCTTCTGCTCGGCAGGCCAGTGCTCGAGGATCTGCCGGCCACGGGCGCTGTCGGTGTATTCCACGTGCTTCTCGATCCGCCCCTTGACGTATTCCAGGTCGCCCGCGTCGAGCTCCTCGAGCGCCACCATCTCCATGTTGACCCGGGGCCGGAACGTGCCGGCCGCGTCCCAGACGTAGGCGATGCCGCCGCTCATGCCGGCGGCGAAGTTGCGGCCGGTCTCGCCGAGCACCACGGCCCGGCCGCCGGTCATGTACTCGCAGCCGTGGTCGCCGGTGCCCTCGACGACGGCCTCGGCGCCGGAGTTGCGCACGCAGAACCGCTCGCCGCAGATGCCACGGATGAAGACCTCGCCGCTGGTCGCCCCGTAGAGCACGACGTTGCCGGCGATGACGTTGTCTTCCGCCTTGAACGGGGCCTGGCGCGACGGCCGCACGATGACGCGGCCGCCGGAAAGCCCCTTGCCGCAGTAGTCGTTGACGTCCCCCTCGACCCGCACGGTCACGCCGGGCACGCCGAACGCCATCAGGCTCTGCCCCGCGGTGCCGGTGAAGGTGATCTGGATCGTGCCGTCGGGCAGGCCGCCCGCGCCGTATCGCCGGGTCACCTCGCTGCAGAGGATCGTGCCCACGGTGCGGTTGATGTTGCGGATCGGCAGGTCGAGCTTCACCGGCTTCCGCTCCTCGAGCGCCGGCCGGCAGAGGTCGAGCAGCGTCGTCATGTCGAGCGACCGCTCGATGCCGTGGTCCTGCGATTCCTCGTGGTGGGTCTTCACATGCGCCGGCATCTCGGGCTTGTGGAGGATCGTCGAGAAGTCGAGCCCCTTGGCTTTCCAGTGCGCGATCGCCTGGCGGGTGTCGAGCCGGTCGACCCGGCCAACCATCTCGTCGATCGTGCGGAAGCCGAGCTTGGCCATCAGCTCGCGGACCTCCTCGGCGAGCATGAAGAAGAAGTTGACCACGTGCTCCGGCTGGCCGGTGAACTTCTTCCGCAGCTCCGGATCCTGCGTGGCGATGCCCACCGGGCAGGTGTTGAGGTGGCACTTCCGCATCATGATGCAGCCGATCACCACGAGTGACGCCGTGGCGATGCCGAATTCCTCCGCGCCCAGGAGCGTGGCGATCACAACGTCCTTGGCGGTGCGGATCATGCCGTCGGTCTGCACGATGATCCGGCCGCGGAGGTCGTTCATCACGAGCACCTGGTGGGCCTCGGCCAGGCCCAGCTCCCAGGGCAGGCCGGCGTGCATGATGGAGGTCTGCGGGCTGGCGCCCGTGCCGCCGTCGTGCCCGGAGATGAGCACCACGTCGGCCTTTCCCTTCGACACGCCGGCGGCAACCGTGCCCACGCCCACCTCCGCCACCAGCTTCACGCTGATGCGGGCGTGGTGGTTGGCGTTCTTGAGGTCGTGGATCAGCTGGGCCAGGTCCTCGATGGAGTAGATGTCGTGGTGCGGCGGCGGCGAGATGAGGCCGACGCCCGGCGTGCTGTGGCGGATGCGGGCGATTTCGCGGTCGACCTTGTGGCCGGGGAGCTGGCCACCCTCGCCGGGCTTCGCCCCCTGCGCCATCTTGATCTGCAGCTCGCGGGCGTTGACGAGGTACAGGCTCGTGACGCCGAACCGGCCGCTGGCCACCTGCTTGATGGAGGAGTTCTTGCTGTCGCCGTTGGGCTCGAGCTGGTAGCGGACCGGGTCCTCGCCCCCCTCGCCCGTGTTCGACCGGCCGCCGAGCCGGTTCATGGCGATGGCCAGCGTCTCGTGGGCCTCCTTGGAGATCGAGCCGTACGACATGGCGCCGGTGGCGAACCGCTTGACGATCTCGCGGGCCGGCTCCACCTCGTCGAGCGGAATCGGCTGCGGCGCGAACTTGAAGTCGAGCAGGCCGCGGAGCGTGAGCAGCTTCGTCTGCTGCTCGTCGATCAGCCGCTGGTACTTGCGAAACTCGTCGCGGCTGTTGATCTGCGTCGACCGCTGCAGCGCGGCGACCACGTCGGGGGCGAGCATGTGGGCCTCGCCCTTGCGCCGCCACTGGTAGCGGCCGCCCACGTCGAGCTCGAGCGTCTGCGGCACCTGCGTCCGCGGCCAGGCGTGCTCGTGCCGCCGCAGCGTCTCCTCGGCCACGCCCTCCAGGCCGATGCCGCCGATCCGGCTGGGCGTGCGGGTGAAAAACTCGTCCACCATCCGCCGGTCGAGGCCGACCGCCTCGAAGATCTGCGCGCCGCGGTAGCTCTGCTGCGTGGAGATGCCCATCTTGCTCATCACCTTGAGCAGCCCCTTCGACGCGGCCTTGACGAAATTCTTGTGGAGCTTCTCCCGCGGGTAGTCACCCGCGATGATCCGCTCGGCCTGCATCTGGTCGATCGTGGCGAAGGCCAGATAGGGGTTCACGGCGCCGGCGCCGTAGCCGGTGAGCAGTGCGAACTGCTGCACCTCGCGGGCCTCGCCCGTCTCGACGACGAGTCCGCAGCGGGTGCGGGTGCCCTCGCGGACGAGGTGGTGGTGCACGCCCGCGGTCGCCAGCAGCGCCGGCACGGCGGCCCGGTCGCGGCTCACGCCGCGGTCGGAGAGCACGAGGATCGTGGCCCCGTCGCGGATCGCGGCCGATGCCTCGGCGCGGATGGCGTCGAGCCGCTTCCGCATCCCCGCCGGACCTTCGGCCGCCGGAAAGAGCAGCGAGACCGTGCGGCTGACGAGGCCGGGCTGCTTGAGTGCCTTGATCCTCGCACATTCCGCATTGGTGATCACCGGCGTCTCGAGCCGCAGCAACCGGCACTGCAGGGGCG
>JBIJCD010000324.1:0-4459 GCA_044344895.1 Pirellulales bacterium
CGCCTCGACCGCCAGCCCGGGCGCCGCGCTCGAGGCGAGCGTCACGAGCCGACCCGCGTCGAGCCCCGCGCCGCTCGCGAGCGATGCGGCCCGGCACCACGCCGCCGCCTCGCCGGCCCGCGACGCCGGGCCGATGACCGGCAGCAGGTCGACGACGGGCCGCACCACGCCGTGCCGCCGCCAGCTTGCGACCGCCCAGCGGAATCCGATCGCACCGCACGCCGCGGCCGCCCCGATCGCGGCGAGAAACACGGCGAGCCCGCGCATGCCGCGCAGGCCCGTGCCGAGCACGTCGTGCCGCATCATGCCGGCCATCACGATGAGGAAGCCCACCACGGCGATCGCGACGAGCAGCTGGAAGACCGGGCCGGACAGGCTGCGGCGCAACTCCCGCGTCGCCCGCACGCCGCGCTCCAACGATCGGGACAGCTCGCGGAGCGTCTCCGCCTCGTGGCCGGTGCGGTCGCCGACGGCCACCATGCCGCGCACCAGCGGCGGAAACGTGTCGCCCGCGGCGGCCAGCGCCTCGGAGAGTGGCTCACCCTGATCGAGCGCCCGCCGCACCAGCTCCATCCGCGGACGCCACCGGGACGGCACGCGGTCGATCTCGCTCCGCCACGCCTTGCGCAGGTCGATGCCCGCCCCCAGCGCGGTCGCCAGCCTGCCGAGCAGGTCGGCCTGCAGCGTCCGCGGCATCTCGCGACGTCCCGGCATAGTCGTCACCAGCGGAACGGGTATCGACGCGGCGTGCGCGGGTTCGTCATCGGGCCGACTCCGGTTGGAAAAACGTCCGACCGGCGTCGCCGGCATGTGACATATTCTCGCCGCCGGACCGGCCCTTGCCCAGCGCGACGGCGACCGTCGTCGTGCCGCCAGCCGCCTCTCGTGCGGCCGCCAGCGGTGGAGGCTGTCGCCCCCTGCCGCTTCTGCTAAAACGCCGGCGTGCGCCGCCGTCCGCCGCCAGCCCTCTCGCCCCGCGCGTCCATGAAAGCCCGCTCCCTCCACTGGCCGACCGTCGCGATCGTGGGCGTGGGGATGATCGGGGGGTCGATCGGGCTAACGCTGAAGTCGCGGAAGCTGGCGGGGAGGGTGATCGGCGTGGGCCGCTCGGCCCGATCGCTTGCCGAGGCGGAGCGGGCCCACGCGATCGACGAGGCCGCCACCGACATCGCCGCCGTGCAGGCCGCCGACCTCGTCGTGGTGGCCACCGGCGTGGCGAGCATCCCCGGCATCCTCGCGGCGGTCGACGCCGCGGTGCGGCCCGGCACGCTCGTCACCGACGCCGGCAGCACCAAGGCTTCGATCGTCGCCGCCTGGGAGCGGCGCCGCCGCGGCAAGCATCCGCCGCGGGCCCGCTTCGTCGCCGCGCACCCCGTGGCCGGCAGCCACCGCCGCGGCCCCGCGGCCGCTGATCACAAGCTCTTCGAGGGTCGCGTCACGATCCTCACGCCCGCGGCGTCCACCCCTGCGGCCGATGTCGAGGCGATCGGCGAATTCTGGTCGGCACTCGGCTCGACGGTCTACGTGATGCAGCCGCGGGAGCACGACCGAATCCTCGCCGCCACCAGCCACGCGCCGCACGTAGTGGCTGCCGCCGTGGCCTCCGCCACGCCCGCCGAGGCGCGGCGGTTCACGGCCGGAGGCTGGCGCGACACCACCCGGATCGCGGCGGGCGACCCGGAGCTGTGGGCCGACATCCTGCTCGACAACGCCCCGGCCGTGGCGCGGGCGCTGTCGCGAATCGCCGGCGTCACCGAAAAGATCCTCGCCGCCCTCGAGGCGGACGACCGCCGCCGGCTGGTGGCTCTGCTCACGCGTGCCAAGGAAGACCGCGATGCTGTGGGAAGTTGACGTTCACCTCCGCGACGCCGACGCCGACCACGCGGCCCGGGCCCTCGTCGCCGGCGCCGCCGAGCTCGGCGTGGCCGGCTGCACCCGGGCCCGCACGGCCGCCGGCTGGCTGATCGAGGGGGAATTGTCGCGGGCCGACGTGGAGCGGCTGGCGGCCGCGGTGCTCGCCGATCCGGTCACGGAGTCGTTCACGGTCGCCCCGGCGGGCGACGCGGCGCTCACGGCGGCGGCGGCCGTGCCGGCGGGTCCGCTGCCGACGGTGCTCCACGTGCTGCCCCGCGCTGGCGTCACCGATCCGGCGGCCGAATCGGCGCAGGATGCCTGCGGACTGTTGGGGCTGCGGCCCTCCGCCGTGCGGAGCGTCCGCAAGTATTGGCTCCCGCCGCTGCCTGCGGCCGAGGCCGACCGCCTCGCCTGGAAGCTGCTGGCCAGCGAGGCGATCCACGACGTCGTCGTCGGGCCGCTGCCGCACCGCACGCTCGCCGGCGGCAGGCCCTGGATCTTCGCGCAGCAGACCGTGCCCCTCGAGGGACTCGATGACGCCGCGCTCGACGCGCTCAGCCGCGACCGCTGCCTCGCCCTCTCGGCGGCCGAGCTGCGAGCGGTCCGCGACCACTACCGCTCGCTCGGCCGCGAGCCGCTCGAGATCGAGCTGGAGACGATCGCGCAGACCTGGAGCGAGCACTGCTGCCACAAGACGCTCGGCAGCCCGGTCGATCACGTCGGCCCCGCCGGCGCGGTCCGCTACGACAACCTCCTCAAGGAGACGGTGTTCGCGGCCACGAAGCAGGTCCGCGAGCGGCTCGGGAAGCAGGACTGGTGCGTGAGCGTGTTCCGCGACAATTCGGGCGTGGTGCGGTTCGACGGCGACCACGACATCTGCGTGAAGGTGGAGACCCACAACCATCCCTCGGCGATCGAGCCCTACGGCGGCGCGGCCACTGGCCTCGGCGGCGTGATCCGCGACGTGCTCGGCACGGGCTTGGGCGCCAAGCCGATCGCCAGCCTCGACGTGTTCTGCGTGGGCCGGCCCGACACGCCCGCCGCCGACCTGCCGCCGGGAGTGATCCATCCGCGGCGGCTGCTGGCCGGCGTGGTCGCCGGCGTCCGCGACTACGGCAACCGCATGGGCATCCCCACGATCGCCGGCGCCGTCGCCTTCGATGCCGGCTACATCGGCAACCCGCTCGTGTTCTGCGGCACCGTCGGCATCATGCCCCGCAACTCCGCCGACGCGGCTGTGCAGCCGGGCGACCTCGTCGTCGTGGCGGGCGGCCGTACCGGCCGCGACGGCATCCACGGCGCCACCTTCTCGAGCGTCGAGCTGTCGAGCGCGAGCGAGAGCCAGTCGGGCGGGTCGGTGCAGATCGGCCACGCCATCCACGAGAAGATGCTCTCCGACTTCGTGCTGGAGGCGTCGCGGCAGCGGCTGTTCCACGCGATCACCGACTGCGGCGCCGGCGGCCTCTCCAGCGCCGTGGGCGAGATGGCCGCGACGCTCGGCGCGGAGGTCGACCTCGACCGCGTCCCGCTGAAATACGACGGCCTCTCGGCCACCGAGGCCTGGATCTCGGAGGCGCAGGAGCGGATGGTGCTCGCCGTTGCCCCGGGCGATTGGGACGCGCTGCTGCGGATCGCCCGCGACGAGGGGGTGGAGGCCACCGCCATCGGCACGTTCACCGGCAGCGGCCGGCTCGTGCTCCGCTGGCAGGGCCGCACCGCCGGCGAACTCGACTGCCACTTCCTGCACGAGGGCCGGCCGCGGCGGCGGCTCGCGTCGCGGCACACGCCGCCGGCAGCGGCGCCGACGGCGTGGACGCCGGTGGGCGACGACGCGGTCGCGGCCTGCCTGCTCGACGTGCTCGCCGCACCCGACGTGGCCAGCAAGGAATGGATCGTGCGGCAGTACGACCACGAGGTGCAGGGCTGCAGCATCGTGAAGCCGCTGCTGGGGCCGGGCCTCGGCCCCGCCGACGGCACCGTCGTCCGCGGCGTGCTCGGCCGCGACCGCGGCATCGTGCTCGGCGTCGGCCTGCGGCACCGGCTCGGCTGGCTCGATCCATACCAGATGGCCGCTGGCGGCATCGTCGAGGCGATCGCCAACTGCGTCGCCGCCGGGGCCGATCCGGAACGGATCGCCCTGCTCGACAACTTTTGCTGGGGCGACTGCCGCCGCGAGGAGTCGCTCGGCACGCTCGTGGAGGCCTGCCGCGCCTGCCATGACATGGCCGTCGCGTTCACCGCGCCGTTCGTGAGCGGCAAGGACAGCCTCAACAACGTCTTCGCCTGGACGGACGCCGCGGGGAAGCATCATGAGCTGTCGATCCCGCCGACGCTGCTGGCCACCGCGATGGGCCAGGTGGACGACGTTCGCCGCGCGGTCACGCCCGACCTCAAGCAGCCGGGCAACCGCCTCGCGATCGTCGGCCGCTCGCGGCTCGACCTCGCCGGCAGCCAGCTCGAACTGGTGGGACGCGTCCGCGGTGGCCGGGTGCCGCAGGTTGACATCGATGCCTGCCGCGAGGCGTTCACCGCAGTGGCCGCAGCCCAGCGGACGGGGCTCGTGGCCGCCTGCCACGACTGCTCCGACGGCGGGCTGGTGGCCGCG
>JBIJCD010000047.1:0-13170 GCA_044344895.1 Pirellulales bacterium
TGCTGGCGGACATCGTGGATCAGCTCTCCCGGCCCGGCCGCGATCCGCGTGAGGACCTGCCGAAGCCGTTCTTCAAGAAGGGCGTGCTGAAGCTCGAGGACCTGCAACCAGGCATGGAACTGCTCGGTTCCGTGCTCAACGTCGTCGATTTCGGCGCCTTCGTCGACTTCGGCCTGCACGACAGCGGGCTGGTCCACGTGAGCCAGCTTTCCAACCAGTTCGTCCGCGATCCGCACGAGGTGGTCAGCGTCGGCCAGATCGTGCGGGTGTGGGTGCTCGAGGTCGACAAGGGACGGCGGCGCGTGGCGCTCACCATGATCGATCCGGCCCAGCCGCGGCAGCAGGGGCGGCCCGGGCCGCGACAGCGGCAAGGACACGGGCAGGGGGAAGGACAGGCACAGGGGCAGGAGCAGGCAGGGCAGCGGCGCGAAGGCCGCCAACAGGGTGGTCGCCAGCGTGGCCGTCGCGGTGGTCAGCAGCCCGCGGCGGCCACCTCGGCCCAGCAGCCACCGCCGCGTCCGGAGCGGCCCGCGGGAGGCCGTCGGGGTCGCGGTCGGCCCTCGCAACGGGAGCAGGGGCCGCGGGTCTACTCGACGCCTGCCGTCAAGACGGTCAAGCCGCTCACCAAGGAGATGCGGGAGGGCAAGGAGCCGCTGCGGACGTTTGGCGACCTGAAGCAGTTCTTCGCATCCCGGGAGCAGCCCGAGACGCCGGAGCCGTCCCCCGAGGAGTCGCGGCCACCGCACGGTGAAGGGGCAGGCGGCCAGCCGGAGACGTGAGCCGCCGCGGCCGGGACATCTGGCGCGGCGTCCGTTGCCGGGAAACCCGGTCTCAACGCTCGCGGAAGGTGATGCGGCCCTTGGTGAGGTCGTAGGGGGAGAGTTCGACCTTCACCTTGTCGCCCGGCACGATGCGGATGAAATTTTTCCGCATCTTGCCCGCGACGTGCGCGTTGACGATGTGGCCACCGGTGATCTGCACGCGGAATCGCGTGTTGGCGAGGGCCTGGGTCACAACGCCCTCCACCTCGAGAGCCTGTTCTTTTTCCGCCATGAGTATTCCTGGTTGCGGTCCGACCGGAAGTGTTCCGACCGGCCCGTGGGGCCATGGTAGCCCCGGCGGGATGAACAGTCCAGCCGGTCGGGGGCCTCGGCGCGGGCGGGCCGTCAGGCGTCGTCGGTGGCCTGCGGGGCCGAACCCGATGCCCTCCAGCGCAGGTACGCGTCGAAGAAGCCGTCGAGATTCCCGTCGAGCACGCTCTGGAAGTTGCCGACGTAGTGGCCGGTCCGCTGGTCTTTGACCCGCTGGTCGGGGTGGAGAAAGTAGTTGCGGATCTGCGACCCGAAGCCGGTCTTGGGCTGCTGCTTGTAGCGGGCGAGCTGATCGGCCTCGCGTTTCTCTTCCTGCAGCCGCGCGATCCGCGCTCGGAGCATCTTGATCGCCGTGGCCCTGTTCTTGTGCTGGCTCCGCTCGCTCTGGCACTGCACGACGATGCCGGTCGGAAAGTGCGTCAGCCGGATGGCGCTCGAGGTCTTGTTGACGTGCTGGCCGCCGGCGCCGCTGGCTCGAAACACGTCCTCACGGATGTCCTCGTCTCGGATCTCGACTTCGGCGTCGTCGTCGGCGATCTCGGGCGAGACGTCGACCGCGGCGAAGCTGGTCTGCCGCTTCCCCTCGGAGTTGAACGGGCTGATCCGCACGAGCCGGTGGATTCCCGTCTCGCCCTTCAGGTAGCCGTAGGCCCACGGCCCACGGATGGCGACCGTGGCGCTCTGGATCCCGGCCACCGCGTCGTCCTGGCGATCGAGGAGCTCGACCGTGTAGTCGTGCTTGTTGGCCCAGGACGAGTACATCCGCAGCAGCATCTCCGCCCAATCGTTGGCGTCGGTGCCGCCGTCGCGGGCATTGATCGAAACCAGCGCGTCGCTCGAGTCGTGGGTCCCGGACAGCAGCGAGGCGAGTTCGAGCGCGTCGACGAGCTTCTCCAGCCGCGCGGCTTCCTGCGACAGTTCCGCCTCGAGCGAGCCGTCCTCGCGGGCCAGTTCCTCGAGCGCCTCAAGGTCGCGGCCGACCGCCAGCGCCTCCTCGAGGGGCTTGAGCACAGAGTTGACGCTCTTCAGCTCAGCGACCGTGGCCTGCGCCTTGCCGGAGTCGTTCCAGAAGTCGGCGCGGCCCATCGCGTCTTCGAGCCGGGAAGCGGATGCCTTGCGACCTTCCCAGTCAAAGGGAGTCCCGCAGCTGCAGCAGGCGGGCCCGGATGGTCTCGGCGCGGTTGAAAAGGGCGGTGTCCATGCCCGGCAGTGTACGCTGCCGGCGCCGGCACGAGAAGCCGCTCGCCAGGGAGTCAGCGGAGCTTCGTGCCGGTCGAGCCTGCGGTCGGGCTGGCCATCATGGCGAACGCAGACGCCACGGCGGCGCGGAACTGGCCGTCGTCGTTGAGGATCGTGCCCACGGCCGTCGCGGAGGCCGTCGAGAGCGTCGCCCGCAGCGGCGTCGATAACTTCACGACGAACGTCTCGTCGGCCTCCACGAACCGGTCGCCGAATACGTAAACGCCGATCGTGCGGCTGGTCTGGCCCGCGGCGAACACCACCGTGCCGCTCGCGGCGCGATAATCGCTCCCGGCCCGTGCCGTGCCGTTGGCCGTCGCCCAGCGGACGCTCACCGGCGCGGTCGACGCGGCGGAGAGTGAGAGCGTGAAGCTCATGATCCTGCGGCCGGAGAATCCCTCGCTGATCGAGCTGGAAGCGATCGACACCACCGGCAGGACCGGGGCGGGAGGCGGAGTGGGGGTCGGCGTCGGAGTTGGCGTCACATCGCCGGACCAGAGCGACCCGTTGGCGGCGGCGACGACCGCGTTGTAGAGGTGGGCCGTGGCCAGCGGCTCGTCCATGCGATGCAGCTTCGCGAAATCGCCCCAGGGGGCCGCGCCCGCCTGCCCGGTGAACTGGAAGTCGTTGTAGAGCTTCAGTCCGGACGCATCGAGGCCGCGGAGATACTCCCGGTAGATGTCGCCCATCCGCGGGTCGTTCGTCGCCGCGTAGAACACGTTCTGGTAAGGAGCCCCGCGGCCGTCGAGGTGCGGGCCACCCTCGTAGGCGACGAGCTGGATCGGCCGGCCGAGGCGGGCCTGCCAGTCGCGGGCCAGTTGGGCATGGTTGGTGACCCACTCGAGCGACGTGGCGATGTCGGCACGGGCGTCGGCGAGCACCTTGTCAACCGTCGTTGCCGCCGTATAGGTCGCCCGCTGCTCGTCGGTGATGGTGATGTAGGGGGCGATCGCAATCGCGTCGAAAGAGCCGGCCATCGCCTCCACGACGCGGTTGGTCACCCAGTCGACGGCTGCCCATCCGGCGGCCACACGAACCATCCGGTCGGTCTGGCCGGCGAAGACGTCGCTCCAGATGTCGAGATCCCGCTTCGCCTCCCGGCCGGCCACCTGCCAGTTGTCGAGCCCGGCGTTGACCGGGAGCTTCGCCTGATCGGCCACCCACTGCGACGCCTCGAAGCCCCAGCCGAAGTTCCAGATCTCGTTGGACCACTCGACGTAGGCCTTGCGTCCAGGCTCGAGATGGTCACGGACGTAGGTGGCGAAATTCCGCACGAATGTGTCGTCGGCCATGTGGGGCATGTTGAACCAGGCGTCGGCGTCGAGGTCGTTGGCCAGCTGCACCATGTATTCCACCGACATGCCGTTGACGACCGGCTCGCTCGCCGTGCCGCCGGAGCCCGATCCCTGCCGAATGTCGTTGGCGTCGCGGCGGTCACCCCAGGTGCGGATGTCGGAGGTGTTGGTCTCCTGCATGCCCATGAACCGCAGCGTGCCGAAGGGCTTGAGCCGCTCGAGGAACAGTGGATGGAAGGGTGAGAAGGCCGCGCCCGGCTCCCAGCGCTGGCCGGCGAATCGCCGGCCCTGCCAGTCGGGCATCCAGACGTGGATGCCGCGGACCGGATCCGTGGGGCTCGTCTCGTCGATCCTCAGGTAGATGCCGCTCTGCGTCGGCGTGACCTGCAGGTCGGCGTAGTGCCGGCCCTCGGCCGTCGTGCCGCGGGCGATCACCTCGGCGTCGAATCCGAACGTCACCACGCCGGTGCCTTCCCACTCGGCCCGGTAAACGCCCACCGCATACGCGGAGCCCGTGTCGCGGAACATGAGCGTGCCGGCCATCTGCCGGATCGTCTGGCCGGCCGCGTTCTTCCAGGTGGCCAGCGACGTCGGATTGCCGTTGGCATCGAGCGCGAGGGGGTGCGAATCGCCCACGTCCCACGTCATCTCCCCTGTCACCGTGTTCACCGCCTGGACGATCCAGGGCCGCGAGGACTGGAAGGCGTCCGTGAACGTCCACGCCGGCGACCAGTCGACGACGTTCTCGAGGTTCATGCCGACCCGCATGTGCGGAACGTCTGCGGCCATCATGTGCCGCGACTCGCAGACTTCGAAGGAGAGCCGGTCGCGGCACCGGCGGGAATCACGGGCCTTGCGGTGTGCATCGTTGGTGTTCATCGCCGTCTTGCTCCAGGGGACGAGGGAGTGCTGCCGGGCAGGCCGGCACCGATGCCGGCGAAGATCAGGTCGTGCGGGGAGAGCGTCGGCGGTGAGCCGGGCTGCTGGCCGGCCGGCTTGGGAGCGGGGGCGGGGGCCGCCGGCTTCGGCGGCAGGGCGAGGTTCACCCCCTTCACGTCCATGCCGCGGCTGATCGTCACCGCGCGGCTCGTGGCGCTCGGTGGGGTCTGTCCGTTCACGGCGGGCGGCGTCACCACCACGTTGAAGCTCCCCAGATCCATGCCACGGAAGACGTAGTCCCCACGTCCGTCGGTACGCATCGTGGCGAGCGTGGTGCCCGCCGCCGAGACCAGCGACACCGTCGCGCCGGCGATGCCGCCTTCCTGCGGCTGCCGCACGCCATCGCGGTTGCCGTCGGCGAAGACGGTGCCGCCGATCGACGTGCGCAGCACGAACACGTCGGGCTGCAGGTTCGTCAGCTGTGTGTTGCGGCGGATGATGTCGGCCAGCGTCGTCTTCTGGACGGCGGTCACGGCGGAGGCCGGCAGCACGTTTTGGTACCAGTAACGGTCGCCGGCCTGCAGCCGCTTGAACTGGTCCACCATGATGGCCGTGAAGGTCTGGCCCACGCTCGAGCCGGGCATGTGCTTCTCGGCGAGGCCGCCGACCCAGAGGTCGATCTTGT
The DNA here is from genome assembly GCA_044344895.1 of Pirellulales bacterium. Taxonomy (GTDB): domain Bacteria; phylum Planctomycetota; class Planctomycetia; order Pirellulales; family UBA1268; genus CAMCQY01. The sequence goes on from JBIJCD010000047.1 coordinate 5,190, forward strand.
CGACCGTGCCGTAGGCCTTCTGCAGCGACGCCTGCACCTGTGTGTCGGGCGTGATCTGAGCGAAACTCGTCACCTTCGGGAGGCCGTAGGCCACGCGCACGCTGTTGTAGTCGGCCAGGCCGTGGTCGCGGCCCCGCTGGATGTTGAGCGCGGCCAGGTCGAAGCCCCCCTGGCCGGGCTGGCCGAAGAGGAAGTTCCGTAGGTCGTCGACCACCTTGGTGTCGATTTCCTGCGCGCGGTCGCTCGCGGAATACTTGAGCAAGGGATCGATGCCCACGTCCTGGACGCTCCGCGGATCGAAGAACGAGTCCTTGAGCCGCATGTCGTCGCGGACCGGGTTGCCGTTGTTGTCGAGAAACTGGATGTCCTCGTTGAGGAGGCTGTGGCCCAGCCGGAAAGCCGCCGTGGAGAATTCGCTGGAAATCCCTGGATTGACGTTGGGGTTGTAGCCCGCGTAGGCATGCAGCGTTTTGGCCGCCGGCGTGTTGGCGCCGAGCAGTGCGGGCAGGAACTCGTCGTACGTGATCTTCTGCAGTTCGGCGATCACCAGTCGACGGGCGTGTTGGTAGAGCTGCTCGTCGGTCCAGCCGGGGCTCTTCGCGGCGGCCTCCGCGGCGATGCGGTTGTGCTCGCGGACGAAGAGCGTCTGCAGCGCGACCAGTTCGGGATTCTCGTTGGCCCGCACGTCGCCGGCGCGGAACAGCTGCGAGTCGGGCAGCAGATGCGAGTCGTTGGCGTTCGGCAGGCCACCGGTGTTGAACGGCAGCAGGTTGCCGGCGCTCGTGCGGAGACGGCCGCCGGCGAATTCACGCAGCGCCGCCGCCCGCGTGGCATCCGAGCCGTAGATGTTCGAGCCGTCGATGAAGGCGGTGATCGAGTTGATCTGCTGCCGCGGATTGGCGGTACTGGTGCCGGTGGCAGGATCCCAGTTCGACCGCGACATGGAGATCGTCATCGTGCCGCTGCCGGCCGGATCGAACGACGGGTCGCCGGCCGGCACGCTGATCGAAAATCGCTCCGTGGGGCTGGCCGAGCCGGTGAGCCCCAGGTCGTGGTCGATGAACTGGCCCCAGACGTAGACGAATGCCGTCATGTCACGGTCGTTGGTCACTCCGCCTGCGGGGCTGGGGGACAGCAGGTTGCTCACCAGGCGTGCGCTGGGCAGGTCGGCACCCGACGGCGAGGCGATACCGTCGCCATAGGCGGCCGGCGAGAGCCTCAGGAGATCCTGCCCAACGCTGCCCCAGGTGGGGTGGGCGACGTTGTTGCCGACGCCGTCGATCGGCTCGACGGGCATCAAGGCCGGAGTGACAGCCATCAGCGACCGAGCCTCCAGCCGCTCGAGGCCGACGGCCGGAAAGAGCCCGTTTCGGCCGTGGTTCCGCAGGGAGTGAAGCAGGCTGCCGACGGCACCACCGCGGCGATTTGCGGCGGTCCGTGCATTTTTGCCCCGACCTGAATTCCGCGTGGCATGGCTCATGGCTGACTCCGTGCAGAAAAGATGAGATTGAGAAGATGCGAAAAGAGCTCTACGCCCCGCCCCCGCCAGTTCCGACAGCCCCCGGCCGCTGTGGTTTTGCGGTCGACCCGCGACGCCACGTCCGAAGGACAGGGGCAAAAGACGTGCCGCGGAGACGCAGCCCGTGCCTCGACAGCCGGTTTGCCAGCCGACCGCGGCCTGGCTGCGATCAGACCCGAACGACCTGGCTGCCCGGCAGACGACGGAGCAGCCGACGCATTTCCAGCGCGCCGATTGCGGCGAGCACCTGCGACACGGCCAAGCCGCTCCGTTCGACGATGCCGTCGATCGCCACGCTCTGGGAGCCCCCCTCGGCGAGGGCGTCGCAGGTCTCGAGCACCAGCCGCTCGACGTCGCCTAGCTGCAGCTCCGCCGGGCTCTGCACGGTGCGGCCGTCGGCCGTGGTGGTCGTCTCGAAGAGGGGACCGAGCTCCTCCAGGATGTCGTCCACGCTCTCGACCAGCTTTGCCCCGTCGCGGATCAGCCCGTGGCATCCGCGCGACATTCGGCAGTCGATCGCCCCCGGCACCGCGAAAACCTCACGTCCCTGTTCGCCGGCCAGCCGGGCCGTGATCAGCGCCCCCGATCGCTCTGCGGCCTGCACGACCACCACCCCCAGCGACAGGCCCGACACGATCCGGTTTCGTTGCGGAAACGTTCCAGGCATCGGCTCGGCCAGCGGGGGCAGTTCGCTGATCACCGCTCCGGAGGCGATCACGTCGCGGGCGAGGTCGCCGTGTTCCGGCGGGTAGATGGTGAGCACGCCGCTGCCGAGCACGGCGATCGTCCGGCCGCCGGCCTCGAGGGCACCGCGATGGGCCGCCGCGTCGATCCCCCGGGCCAGTCCGCTCACCACGGTGTAGCCGGCGCGGGCCAAGGCGGCGCCGAGCTGCTTCGCCACCCTCTGGCCGTAGGCCGTCGCATGCCTGGCGCCGACGATGGCCACTGCGAGGGAATCGCGGGGCTCGACTCCGCCGCGGATGAAGAGGAGGCCGGGCGGGTCGTCGATCCTTGCCAGCAGCGGCGGGTAGCCGGCAGAACCCTCGACGACGATCTCGACGCCTTCGTTCCGGCAGAGTTTCATGACCTCGTCGACGCTCGCCGCGGCGGCGAGGGCCGGAATCTCGGCGGCCAGCCGGCGGCCGATGCCGTCGACCGCCGCGATCTCGGCCGGGCTGGCCGCGAACACGCCCCTCGGCGAACCGAACCGCTCGAGCAGCCGCCGCCGCAGCCGGGCACCGATGCCCGGGATGCAGGCCAGCCGCACATGGTCGGCGAGATCCGAGTGGGGCACGGTCGCAGTGGGCGGCACTGGCATGGCGGGGCTCCGGCGAGGACAACGGCCGCGGGCGGCAGTGTGTTCAAATGTTCACTTTATGATCGTCGTTGTATGACACGGGCGGCGGCGCGTCAAACGCCGCAGGCCACCTGAAAAGTCGTGGCGCTTCGCCGGTGCGGTGTGGCCGCCGTGTCAGGCCTCGGGTACCGTGGCCACATCCCCCGTGAGCGCTCTAGCCATGCCCTATCCCGTGACCGCTTCGCCCGCGTCGAGCGTCTCCCCGGCCACGCGGCCGGCGGCCGGCTCCCAGTTCGCCAGCGACAACACCTCGGGCATCTGCCCCGAGGCCTGGGATGCCATGGCCGCCGCGAACGCCGGCTGTGTGTCGAGCTACGGCAACGACGCCTGGACGGCTCGGGCCTGCGACCTGATCCGCGACCTCTTCGAGTGCGCCGCCGAGGTTTTTTTCGTCTTCAATGGCACGGCGGCAAACTCCCTCGCCACCGCCGCGATGTGCCAGTCGTACCACTCGATCCTGTGCCACGAACTGGCCCACGTGGAGACCGACGAGTGCGGGGCGCCGGAATTCTTCTCCAATGGCACGAAGCTTCTGCCGCTGTCAGGCGCAGGGGCGAAGCTCGCGCCCGCCGCCATCGACCACGCCGTGGGCCGGCGGCGCGACATTCACTTCCCCAAGCCGCGGGTGGTGAGCGTGACACAGGCCACCGAGCTGTCGACCATCTACACGCTCGACGAGCTGGCGGGGATTCGCGACGCCTGCAGGCGGCACGGCCTGCGGCTGCACATGGACGGCGCCCGGTTCGCGAACGCCGTGGCGGCGGCCGATGTGCCGCCGAAGCGATTCACCTGGGAGGCGGGCGTCGACGTGCTCTGCCTGGGCGGCACCAAGAACGGTCTTGGCGTCGGGGATGCCGTCGTCTTCTTCGACCGGGCCCTCGCGGACGAGTTCGCCTACCGTTGCAAGCAGGCGGGGCAGCTTGCGTCCAAGATGCGCTGCCTCACCGCGGCCTGGGTGGGGCTGCTCGAGGGCGGCGCCTGGCTCGGGAACGCGCGGCGGGCCAACGCCGCCGCGGCGCGGCTGGAGGCGGGCATGCGGGCGGTGCCGGGCGTCGAGGTGATCGGTACTCGCGAGGCCAACGCCGTCTTCGCCCGGCTGCCCGATGCGGTGGCGGCGGGCCTGCGCCGCCGCGGCTGGCAGTTCTACGACTTCATAGGGTCAGGCGGCTGCCGCTTCATGTGCTCCTGGGCCACGACCGACGCCGACGTCGCGGCGCTGCTTGCAGACCTGCAGGAAGAAGCGGCGGCGGACGGCGTCAGCCCGCGGCGACCTTGAGTTCGGCGAGGTGATACGCCGTGCCCACGAGGCGGTCCCAGTTCTTCTCGACGTACTCCGGCGGGCCGCCGATCTGGGCCACGACCTGGGCCACTTCCTCCGTGGGAACCATCTCGATGGCGTCCCACGGACAGACCTTCAGGTCGTAGGGGTTCGTTTTCTTCGTGGGGATGTGCACGCACACCTCGCACCCCACGCACCGCTCGATGTCGATCTCGCACCAGCTCTGCAGATTATGGAACTGGTCGTACTGCTGCACCTTCACGATGCAGTCGACCGGGCAGACCTCGAGGCACGACTCGCACCCGGTGCAGTTGTCGGCGTTGATGACCGCCAGTTCCTTCGGCAGCTTTTTGCGGGGGCCGGCTTTTGCCATGGTGAGTGTGATCGGCGGGGAAGGGGGGTGAACTCCAGCGGAAGCTCCGCCACGAGCATCGTAGCCGCGCCGGCGGAACCGTCAAAATCAGCCGGCTGGGCGGGGAAAATCGGCCCCGCTCAGACCGTCTCCCCCCGCACCAGATCCTCTGGCGTTTGCCGGGCGCGGACCAGCCGATGGCCGCCGGCGTCGACGAGCACCTCGGCCGGAAGCGGCTTCGAGTTGTAGTTGCTCGCCATCACGAAGCCGTAGGCGCCGGCGATCTCGATCACGAGCAGATCGCCGACCTGCGCCTGCGGCAGGGATCGCGAGGCCACGAAGCCGCCGTCTGTCTGCGTGAAGATGTCGCCCGATTCGCACAGGGGGCCGCCGACGGCCACCTCCTCGGTGGCGGCCGCGGCGTCCGAACCGGCCGCGGCCGGGCAGAGGCTCATCGGATGGTACGACCCATAGAGCACCGGACGGGCGAGCGTGTTGAAGCCGGCGTCGACGAGCAGGTATTTCCGCGTGCCCTGCCGCTTCACGGCACGCACCTCGGTGACGACGTAGCCCGATTCGGCGGTGAGGTAGCGGCCCGGCTCGATCTCCAGCCGGATCCGGTGGCCGAACCGGTCCTCGAGCCGCTTCCGCGTGGCGTTCCAGAGCTGGAAGTAGCCGCCGAGGTCGGCGTGCACTTCGCCGGGCTTGTAGGGCACCGGCAGACCGCCCCCCGCGCTCACCGTCGTCAGCGAGCGGCCGATCTCGAGGGCCACCCGCTCCAGCGCCCCGGCCACCTCGGCCAGATGGGCGAGGTCGGTCCCGCTGCCGATGTGCATGTGCAGGCCGCTCACCGACAGCCCCGCCCACTCGGCGCGGCGGAGCACCTCGGGAATCTCCTCGTGCCAGATGCCGTGCTTCGAGCCCTCGCCGCCGGTGTTGGTCTTCTGGCTGTGGCCGTGGCCGAAGCCGGGGTTCACCCGCAGCGTGACGCTCGCGCCGGGCACCCGCGCCGCCAGCTGCTCGAGCATGTCGGCCGAGCCGCAGTTGACGTGGATGCCGAGCTTCGCCACCGCGTCGAGGCTGTCGCGATCGAAGATGTCGGCCGTGTAGACGATCGGGTGCACCGGGGGCAGACCGTCACCGCCAGCGGCCCGGTCGGCATGCGGTGAGTAGCCGGCCTTCAGCGCCCGGTGGATCTCGCCGGTGCTCACCGCGTCGACCATCACGCCTTCGCGGCGCACGAGGTCGAGCACCGCGAGGTTCGAGCAGGCCTTTTGGGCGAAGCGGACGGTGTCCCAGGCCGCGAGGTCGCGGCAGCGGCGACGGATCGTCTCCGCGTCGTAAACATAGAGTGGCGTGCCGTAGTGGCGGGCCAGGTCGGCGACGTCCGCACCGGCGATCTGACGGCGAATTCCGGCGGAGGTCGGACGGTCGGCGGGGTGGGCTGGGGTGGTGCTGTTGGTGATCACGGCGGGCCTGCGACGGCAGGGGGGAGGATGACGGGGTGACTGCGTGGACGCGACCGGCTAGCGGGCCGGTGCCGGAATCGGAAAGCCGTTCGGGATCGGCAGACCAGGCGGCAGTCGGGCGCCGGCGTCGTCGGCTCCGGCGGCCGCCGCCGCCGCGAACGCCTTGAGCGCCGCGGCATCGGCGGCGAGCCGGGTGGCGACGCCGCGCTCCAGGGGCCGGATGAAGAGCCTGACCCGGCCGGCCGCCTCGTCGCCGCGGGCGTCTTCCGCGGTCGCGGCCGCGCTGCCGGCGTATGCGAGGAGCCTGTCCACCGCGACGTCGACGCCTGCGATTGGCTTCGCCGCGGCATCGACGCGGCCGTTCGGGCCGAGCAGTGACCCGAGCCTTTGCCGAGGGTCGCCGCCCGCCAACAGGAAGGCGTATTCAGGGGCGACGGCCAGCGTGAGTTCGAGCGTGTCGCCGAGGCTGTCGGCGGCGTCGGTGCCGCGCAGGTCCATGGAGACGGCGTGCAGCGTGGCGTTGCCGATCTTCCCGGTGTCGAACGTCATCGTCACGCCTTCGGGCAGCAGCCGCCCGCCCGCGTCGCCCGCGAGCGATCGCTTGAGCTGCTTCTCCAGGGCGGCGCCGTCCTTCACCCGAACGCCCACGGTCACGTCGGGCAGCTGCTTTCCGCCGCGCGGCGGCTCCACGGGCGTGTCGACGGCGGCCGCGGCGTCGATGCCGCCGGTGGTCAGCACCGAGGAGATCATCTCGCGGAGCAGCACGGTGATCGTCTTCGTGAGCGGGTCGTCGCTGTCCGGGGGGAGGGCCGCGTCGAGCATGCCCAGCACCTCCCGACGGGCCGCATCCGGCACCGACTGCACGAGGTGCGCGGAGATCGCCGGACTCTTGCCGTCCGCAGGCTGGGGCATGGCGACGGTGAGCCGCCCGTTGTCGGTCCCCTGCATCGCCAGCGCCGTCGGCGTGCCCGGCAGGGCCACGGTGCGGTTCTCGAGAAAGACGCGGTCCTTGTCGGCGTCGATCGCGATGCCGATGGCGAGCGATTCGATCCCCGCCCAGGCGTCGATCGCGCGGCCGAGCGCCCGCGGGTCCATCTGCTGGCCCTGCGCCGCCGCATTGGCGGCGAGCTGCTCTACGAGCATCCGCAACTGCAGACGCAGCGGCTCCGGCAGCCGGTGGGGAAACAGCTCGACACTGATCGTGTAGTTTTCCGAGAGCGGTGCGAACAGCGGCCCGGGATCGAGGGCTTGCGCGGCCATGCCGCGCGGCGCGACCATCGCCCAGCCGTCGCGCTCGGTGATGTCGAGCGCTACGCCACTGGGAAGCGTCAGGCCGCGGGTGTCGCCCGCCCGCTCGACCGGGCCGGTGACCGCCTGCAGCGAATCGAGCAGGCCGTCGAGGCTCTTCACCGGAATGAATCCCTGCACGGCGAGGTCGCCGCCGTCGGTCGTCACCACCGCGCCGAGCGGCCGCCTCACGTCGAGGCCGGCGAGGCCGCGGCCCTGCGTCGACATCAGCAGCAACGACTCCAGCATGCCGGCCAGACCGGGCTGCCCCACCTGCATGCCCAGCCAGCCGAGCTGCTTCTTCACGTCGGCGTAGCTGTCGATCGTGACGACGGCCAGCACCGCGCGGTCGGCGCCGCGGGCGACGCCGGCGAACCCATGCAGGGCCACGAGACCTGCGATGAAGATCCGCGACACCGGCCACGGAGCGGGGCGGACGAGCGGCGGAGAAGTCATGACAGGAACCTCGGCACGGGGGCGGTCGGGCGATCGTCCGGACCGGCGCCGGACCGACGCAGCTTACCAGCCGATCTGCAAAACCTGTATTCTGCGGAGGCATGCAGCCGCTCCGCTACGGATTCGAGTCTCCATCCCCGCCGCTCGCCGGGCCCGCAGCCGCCGGACCGCCGTCGCGGATCCGGCTGCAGACGCTCCTCTTTTTCCTCACAGCCTGCACGACGTTCGCTGCGGGGGTCGCGGGCTGGCAGCCGGTGCTTCT
>JBIJCD010000515.1:0-2571 GCA_044344895.1 Pirellulales bacterium
ACACTTCATCGCCGCGAAACTGCACCGCATCCCGGCGACGCTCCCCTTCTTCATCCCCGTGCCGGTGCTGCTCACCGGCACGATGGGCGCGGTGATCGGCATGGAGGGATCGCGGGCCAATCGACGGCAGCTCTTCGACATCGCCCTGGCCGGGCCGCTCGCGGGCCTCGCGGTCGCGGTGCCGGTGCTGGCCGCGGGGCTGGTCACCGGCGAGGTCGCGCGGCACAGTCCGTTCGCCATGCCGCCGCTGGCCCGCGGGATCCTCGCGCTGGTGCGGCCCGACATCGCCGGCGGCACGATCGCACCCAACGCGCTCTTCATGGCCGGCTGGGTCGGCCTCCTGGTGACGGGGCTCAACATGATCCCCATCAGCCAGCTCGACGGCGGCCACGTCAGCTACGCTGTGTTCGGCGAGCGGGCGCAATGGATCGCACGCGGCACGCTCCTGGCTGCGATCGCCGCGATCGTGGTCTTGGGACGGGTGAACTGGGTGGCGATGGTGGTGATCGTGACGCTCCTGGGCACAGACCACCCGCCGATCCGCGACGACGGCCGGCCGCTGGGCCCCGGCCGCACGCTGCTGGGGCTGGCTTCGTTCCTGATCCCGATCGTGACATTCATGCCGGAGCCGCTCGTCATCGACTGACAGTGGCGGCTCACCGCCGCACGAGCTTCTGCAGCCGCTTGCCGATGATGTCGCCGACGTAGAGCGTGCCGTCGCCCGTCACCGCCAAGCCATGGATCCAGTTGACCTCGCCCGGCCGTTCACGGCCGTCGGCGGCCTTGGGAAGCATCGTCAGCTGATGCAGCCGGCCGGCGGCGTCGAACCGCATCACGAGCTGGTCCTTCGGCGGGCAGCCGAGCGGCGCCTGGGGATAGTCCGGATGCACCGCCCAGCCCATCGGCGAAGAGCCGCAGATCCACACGGCGTCGTCCGGGAGGATCGAGATCGTCCAGGGCACGAGCACGTTCGACCAGACGTCGAGCAGCCCGCCCGTGGCGTCGAACACCTGCACGCGGACATTGTTGCGATCGGCGACGTACACACGGTCGCGGGAGTCGACGGCGACGGAGTGGGGCAGGCTGAACTGCCCGCGGCCCACGCCGAGTTCGCCCCACGCCTGCACGAACCGTCCCGTCCGGTCGAATCGCACCACGCGGTTGTTGCCGTAGCCGTCGGCCACGTAGATGTGGCCGTCTGATGAGAAGGCGATGTCGGTCGGTTTGTCGAGGTGCCGCTCGTCGCAGCCGGGCTCGCCGATCGTGCCGACGACCAGGTTCGGCCGACCCGCCGCGTCGAACCGGCGGGCGACGTGGAGGCCCACGTCGACGAGCCAGACGTTGCCTTCGCGGTCGAAGCGGATCGCGTGGGGCACGGTGCGCGGATCCTCCTCGCGCCACTGGGCCACGCACTCGCCGGCCGGGTCGAACACCTGTACGACCGGGTTCGATCGCGTGTAGGCCCAGATCCTCCCGTCGCGGGCGATCGCGATCGAGGGCACGGCGGCGGGCTTCCAGTCGGCGGGATGCCCGGCCCAGCCCGGCACGACCTCGTAGCCTGCCGCGAGGTCGACCCGCGGATAGTTCGGCGGCGGGTCGGCGGGCTTCTCGGCGGCCTGCCGGCCGTGGCCCAGCGGTGCGGCCACTCCCCAGATGGTGCCGGCCGCCAGCAGCACCAGGCACTTTCCGATCCGTCTTGCCATGATTGCCTCCGGGCCCCTCGGCCTCCAACGCAACGACCGCGATCGGCTTGTGCGATCGTGGCGGAGCAGCGATCGCGAATCGCAGCCAGCCGCACGAGCAGGGGTGCGGAGTGATCCCGAACCCCCTCCCGGCGCCGGCCAGTATGGCCGGCACGGGATGCGCGAACAACCTCGGGGCATGCGCGGCTCGTCGTGGGCCGCAGGGCCGCCGAGCTTCCGCGGGCGGCGGCGGACCGTGGCCGCCGCACGGTGCATCGGTTCGTTGACGGTCGGGCCCCACTGACCCACAATCAAGTGTCTCGACGGCCCCAGGCTCGCAGGAGAACACCCCATGAACGGCACGCCCGGCACAGGACCGAATTTCGTGGAGCAGGAAGACCCCGAGGTGTGGGCGGCGATCGCGGCGGAACAGGGCCGGCAGCAGGAAGGCCTGGAGATGATCGCCAGCGAGAACTTCACGAGCCCCGCCGTCATGCAGGCCGTCGGCAGCGTGCTTACCAACAAGTACGCCGAGGGCTATCCCGGACACCGCTACTACGGAGGCTGCGAGTTCGTCGACAAGGTCGAGGACCTGGCCCGTGAGCGGCTGAAGAGCCTCTTCGGCGCCGAGCACGTCAACGTGCAGCCACATTCGGGCAGCCAGGCGAACGCCGCCGTCTACATGACCGCGATCCAGCCGGGCGACACCGTGCTCGCCTTCGACCTCGCCCACGGCGGCCATCTGACGCACGGCATGAAACTGAACGCATCGGGCGTGCTTTACCGGTTCGTGCACTACGGCGTCCGCCGAGAGGACCAGCGGCTCGACTTCGACCAGGTGGCGCGGCTGGCCCGCGAGCACAGGCCGAAGTTGATCGTCGCCGGCGCG
>JBIJCD010000327.1:0-4440 GCA_044344895.1 Pirellulales bacterium
CGCACGATGCGGCGCAGGAAACGGCTGCAGTCGATCACCACGCCCGGGCCGAGCGACGCGCCCGCCAGGCTCGAGCCCGCGCCGCGGGCGTGCACCGGGATCCGGCGTTCGGCGGCCCAGCGAACCGTCGCCGCCACGTCCTCCGTGGAGCGCGGCCTAACCACCGCGACCGGCCAGAGCTCCATCAGGCTTCCGTCGGTCGCATAGAGCGCACGACTGGCGGGATCGCACAGCACCTCGCCTGAGACGACGCCGCGAAGGTCCTCCTCGATCCGCTTCTGCTCGAGATCCATGGGCCTCCTCACGCCCGCCCCCGCCGCCTCACGGGGGCGGACGGCTCAGGACGTGCGTGGACCGGCCGCGGGGCCGCCGTTGATATCCGCGGCGGGCCGGCCGGTTCGGGCGACCAGCTGCCGATGCTTTTCGTGGGTCTCCAGGTCGAAGCCGCCGAACCTGCCGGTGATGCCATCGCCACTGTAGCGGGCCCCGCAGCGGTAGCAGCTCAGGCAGTCGGGCATCAGGAAGAACAGCACCACGTCGAGGAGCGCGGAGCCGAACAGGATGGCGAACGTCGCCACAAGCTCGCGGTTGGCCCAGGCCACGCAGCTGGCCGCCAGGCCGGCCACGACGATCGCCAGCCCGACCCGCTGCGGGAAATCCTTGCGGACGAACAGCTCCGTGCTCGGGCAGACCAGGCAGCGCAGCAGCCGCGGCTGCCCCGGCTCGCCCCCCACGCCGCCGGCGGGCACGGGCACCGACGCGCGGCACGACGGGCACTCGAGCGCTGCGGCCGACTCGATCCCGCCGATCGTGGCCGTCGCGCCGCAGGCTGGGCAGGCGTAGGTGATCCGCATGGCATCCCTTGGCAAGTCGGTGACGGGCCCGGCCGCGGCGTCAGGTCGCGGCGGTGAGGAGCTGGGACGTGAGTTCGCCGAGGATCGCGGCCAGGCACGCCACGTACAGGATACCCGTGGCGCTCTGGGTGTTGGGAATGTCGAGCGTCTGGCGAGCGAGCCACAGCAGCACCGGTAGTCCGACGAGCCCGGCGAGCCACCGCAGCCACAGCAGGGCGACCGTGGTCTGGCCGCCGGCCGTCGCCGCCGAGCCCGTGGCCACGAGCAGGCCGGCCGGCGACAGCGGGTGTCCGGGCTGGATGGCCGCGGCGGCGAGCGTGGCCGCCAGCTGCACCGCCCAGGCGACGAGTGCGGCATCGATCATCCGTCGGAGCACGTCCACCCGCATGCCCGGCGCGTTGAGGTACCAGTGTCCCAGCAGCATCGCGTGCACCGTGAGCCCCGTGACGAGCCCCGACAGCAACGGCGGAGCCGCCGCTCCGGCATGCAACACACCCGTGGCCGCCGCCAGCAGGATCGCGCAGCCGGCGCAGAACAGCATCCCGGCGCGGCTCCGCTCGGCATACCAGGCGATGCTGCCGAGCCAGGCGACGGTTGCCGCCGCCGCCGGCAGGATCCAGGCCGACGCGGGTGGCATTTGGGAGCCGAGCAGGGCGGCGAAGGTGGCCAGGCCGAGCACCACCAGCATGTTGACGCGGAAGAACCCAGCCGGCACGAGCGCCGCCGGCGTGATCACCAGCGCCGCCGAGAGGCCCCAGCCGAAGCGGCAGAGAAAGTCGACGAGCAGCCTCATCGGCCGGTCTCCACCGGGGCCGCGCCGCCCGTCATCGCGTCCTGCCCCCGAAGATGAGCGACATCACCTCCGCTCGGCTGGAAACGTTTGAGCGGAAGATGCCCTTCATCGCCGAGGTCACGCAGACACTGCCCGGCTTGCGGACGCCGCGGATCGTCATGCAGGTGTGCGACGCCTCGACGACCACGGCCACGCCCTTGGCGCCGAGATCGTGCACGAGCAGGTCGGCGATCTGCTCCGTCATCCGCTCCTGCACCTGCGGGCGGTGCGAGAGGGCCTCGACCACGCGGGCCAGCTTGCTCAAGCCCAGCACGCGGCCGTCGGGCAGGTAGCCGATGTGGGCGTGGCCCATGAAGGGGAGAAGGTGGTGCTCGCACACGCTGTTGAAGGCGATGTCGCGGACGAGCACGATCTCGTCGTACTTCTCCGTGAAGGCCTTGCGGAGATGGACCTTCGGGTCGGCGTGCAGGCCGCTGAACATCTCGGCATACATGCGGGCCACGCGAGCCGGCGTCTCCAGCAGCCCCTCGCGGTCCGGATCCTCGCCGACCGCGGCGAGGATCTCGCGCACGGCCCGCTCGATGCGGGCATGGTCGACGCCGGGCGATTCGACCGGTGGCGGGCCGGCGTCGCAGGAAGCGGGCGGGGTCTTCATCCCATCGATTCTACCAGACGGTCATGCGGCGGTGGGCCTCGCCCGGCCGGACTCAATTCACGCTGAAGTCGGGCGGGAAGGTCCGTCCCCCGGCCTCGGGAGTGCGGCCGGTGATCGCCTCCAGCAGCAGCCGAGTCCGCCGGAAGACGTCGCACTCCGCGAGCAGCCCGATCTTGGCGTCGATGTCGAAGTCGATGGTGTAGGCGACGATGTCGGTGAGCATGCCGAGCGTGATCTGGCTGCCGAGCAGATGGTCGAGCTGCTCGTAGGCCTGCGGGATCTTGGGCATGGCCGCTTTGAAGGCCGCCAGCAGCCGGTGCTGCAGGGCGGCCGCCGCGCCCGGCGGGGCATCGTCGGGCTCGTGGTCCTCGAGGATCTCGGCCTCGACCTCCCGGAAAAGCTTCTTGGGGGGCAATTCGCGGACGAGCCGCAGCCGCCGCACCCCGAGGAGCAGCACGTTGTAGGTTCCCTGCGGCGTCTGCTGGTGCGTGGCGATCCGGCAGAGGCAGGCGGTGGAACGCAGCCGCGGCCGCTCCTCCGCCTGCTTCTCCCAGCCGGGCGCGAGCACGCCGAGGGCGAGCAGCCGGTCGTCCTCGATCGCCTCCTCGAACAGCGCTCGGTAGCGGGGCTCGAAGATGTGCAGTGGCTGCATGACGTGGGGAAACATCACCACGTTGGGCAGCGGGAAGACCCGCGCGATGCCGGAAAACTGTTCCGGCGAGAAGGCCAGGGGTTCGTCGGACATGGGGTGTATGGCGTGGGGGCTGGCCGTGATCACGGGCCGGTCGGCGGCGGATCGAGGTGGATCTCGGGGAGCAAGTCGGGGTCGAGCTCGATCGACGGATAGTCCTCGGTGCTGGCGGACACTTCGGCAAGACAGGCATCGAACGCGGCCAAGAACGCGGTCACGTCGAGGCCGAGGTGCCTGGGTGCGTAGGGCTCAAGGTAGCCGCGGGCGCTGCCGTGCAGCTTGCGGGCCCCACGGATGTTCCCGTTGCCGAAATGGTAGAGGGCCACGGCAGCCTGGATCAGTCCCTGGTAAAATTTCCTGGACGGGCCGCGGTATTCGGTCCAGAGCTCCTCCCAGACCTCGTGGCTCTCGTAGTAATCGCACTCGTTGAACTTCTCGATCCCCCGCAGGTAGAGCGGGTCGTAGTCCACGGGGTCGGCGGCTGGCATGGCGGGCTCCGGGCGATCATGGACGCGACTGGGACTGTCGAACGCTCGTTGCTCTTGTTTTGAATCGTCAACGTACACGGGTCAGTCGGGCCGGAACGAACCTGCACCGGGCCCAGGGGCCTCGAGTCCGCCTGGAGACCGCCCGCCGACGGCATCACGATGAAGACTCCCCGCAGACGGCCGCAGCGGTCCGGAAATGGTAGCAAGCGTGGCGAAACGCGGGGGGGGCACCCTGGGGACGCTGCAGGGGCGGCTGTGGCCCGCAGGCTGGCCCGCTCGTACCCCGAGGCCGGATGTTCCCTCGCCTTCGACAGCCCTTTTCAGCTGCTTGTGGCCACCATTCTTTCCGCCCAGTGCACCGACAAGCGGGTGAACGCCGTAACCGGCGGCCTGTTTGGCCGCTGGCCGACCGCGGCGGCCCTGGCAGACGTGCCGCAGGCCGACCTGGAGGCCGTGATCCGTTCGACCGGCTTCTTTCGCGCGAAGGCGAAAAACATCCAGGGCTGCTGTCGGGCGCTCGTCGAGCGGCATGGGGGTGAGGTGCCGCGGACCCTCGATGAGCTGGTCCGGCTGCCGGGCGTGGGCCGGAAGACGGCCAACGTCGTGCTCGGCAGCGGGTTCGGCCAGGCATCGGGGGTGGTCGTCGACACGCACGTGGGCCGGATTTCCCGGCGACTGGGGCTCACTCGCCATGCGGATGCCGTCCGCGCCGAACGCGATCTCGTGGCCACGGTGCCCAAGCGGCACTGGATCGCCTTCAGCCATCGGATGATCGAGCACGGCCGGTCGATCTGCACCGCCCGCCGGCCGCGGTGTGAGGCGTGTCCGCTGGCCGATCTGTGCCCGCAGATCGGCGTGCAACCGGCGGGCCAGCGGCGCTGAGCCGTGGCCCGCGGCGGCTGGCGGCGGCCACGGCCCCGCGGCCGCCGGAATTCGCTGCCGAAAAAAGCGGGGTCATG
>JBIJCD010000328.1:0-4439 GCA_044344895.1 Pirellulales bacterium
GCTGGCGCTGCACGCGCGGGACCAGGCCTGTGCCTCCTGCCACCGGCTCTTCGATCCGGTCGGCTTCGCATTGGAGAGCTTCGACATCTGCGGCGGCTGGCGGGAGCGGTATCGCGGGCTCGAGGAAGGTGAGCCCGTCACCGGCATCGACCGGGCCGGCCACGACTTCTCCTACCGGCTCGCGCACCCGGTCGACCCGCGGGGCAGCCTCCCCGACGGCCGCCCGTTCTCCGACATCCTCACGCTGAAGCCGCTGCTCGCCGGTGCGCGGCGGCAGTTGGCCCGCAACCTGCTCCATCAGTTCACGGCCTACGCCACCGGCGGCCCGGTGCGGTTTTCCGACCGTCGCGACGTCGAGGCGATCCTCGACGCGTGTGCCGCGGACGGCTATCGTGTCCGCGACCTGCTGCACGGATTCGTGGCCAGCTGCATCTTTCGGGGCAGGGGAGGGGAGGAGTGACGATGCATCACCCGATTCGTCCTCATGCGAGCCCGGGGCTTTCCCGGCGCACGATCCTCCGCGGCGCCGGGGCCGCGGTGGCGCTGCCGCTGCTGGAATCGCTGCTGCCGGCCCGCGTGGCCCGGGCCGCGCAGGACGCGCCGCCGCGGCGGGCGATCCTGATCTCGAACAACCTCGGCGTGTTGCCGAAACCGTTTTTCCCGGCCATGACCGGCGCCGACTACCGGCTCTCGCCAACTCTCGAAACACTCGCCGCCCACCGGTCCGACTTCACCGTCGTCAGCGGCCTCTCGCATCCCAACGTACGTGGCGGCCACTCGACGGAAAACTGCTTCCTCACCGCCGCCCGCAACCCGACGGCCAGCGGCTTTCGCAACACGATCTCGCTCGACCAGTTCGCCGCCGAGCAGATCGGGCACCTGACGCGATTCCCCACGCTCAACCTCGGCGTCAACATCGACAAGGCCAACCGCAGCCTCGCCTGGACCCGGGACGGCGTGCTGATCCCGGCGGAGGACAGGCCCGCGCGGCTCTACGAGCGGATGTTCGTGGGCGGCTCTCCCGCCGAGGTCGCCGCGCAGCTGGAGCGGCTACGGGAGCGGGGCAGCATCCTCGACGCGCTCGACGACGACGCCCGCCGGCTCTCCCGCCGGATTGGCGCCGCCGACCGTCGGAGACTCGAGCAGTATTTCACGTCGATCCGCGAGCTCGAGGAGCGGCTGCAGGCGACGGCCGCCTGGGAACGGCGTCCCCGGCCGGCAGCCCCGGGCGCGCCGCCGGAAGACGTGACCGACCGGGCCTATTTCTTCAAGCGATTCGAGGCGATGCTGTCGATGGCGCGGCTGGCGGTCGAGAGCGACTCCACGCGGATCGTCACGCTGATGGTCGATGCCTTCGCCACACCCGCTTTCAGGCTCGACGACGTCGAGACCACGACCGACGGGTATCACAATCTCTCGCATCATGGCCAGTCGGCGGAGAAGGTCCGCCAGCTCGAGGAGGCCGACCGCCGACAGATGGAGCTGCTCGGCGGCCTGTTCACGGCGTTGGCCGAGCGACGGGAGGGCGACCGGCGGCTGCTCGACAGCACCGTCGTGCTCTATGGCAGCAACATGGGCGACGCCAACACCCACGACAACACGAACCTGCCGATCCTGCTGGCCGGCGGCGGATTCCGCCACGGCTCGCACCTGGCCTTCAGCCAGGGCGACAACCTGCCGCTTTCCAATCTCTTCGTGTCGATCCTCCGACGGCTGGGAATCGACGCCGATGCGTTCGGGTCGAGCACCGGCCCGCTCGCGGGCATCGAGGCCTGAACCGCGCAGCTCGTGGCAACGGCCCGTCACCGGCCGGGCAGCTGGCCGTGCTGTCGGAGGGCGTCGGTGACCGCGGTGGCGATCCCGCCGGAGATGCGGCTCTGCTGCGTGATGTCGTTGATGCCCGAGGCCGACGCTGCCGTGCGGCCGATCATCACGTAGGGATTGAACCCCGTCACCGCGCCCATCGCCAGGCCGCCCGGCGTTCGCCGGCCCCGGTCGGACGTGTCGAGCACGAAGAAGGGCTGGCCGCCAGCGACCGTCGGATCGCCCATCCAGGCATCGACGCCGATCGTCGCATTGCCCGCGCCGAAGCCGATGAGCCCGCGGGCCGCGGCGCTGCCCTCGCTGAGCCCCACCACCTCGCCGCGGAGCTGCCAGCCGTCGGCGGGCGGCGGGCCCGGCTGATCCCAGAACACCGCCGGCAACCCGGCCTGGGCCAGCGCATCGGCCACCTGCTTCGCGATCGACGTGCCGATCGGCGCCTGCCGGTCGAAGCCGGTCACCATGTCGGCCACCCGCGGCCGGGCCGCGAACAGCTGCCGCACCGGCCCCTGCGGCAGGACGCCGCCGGAAGATTGCTGCAGCTTCTGCTCGAGCCCCGGCTCCAGCGGGAAGGGGAGCACGTAGATCCGCGCCGGCGGACGGGCGGGCCACGACGTCGCGGCAGGACCGGTCGCCGTCGTCGTGGGGCCCCAGCCCGGCGGCTGGGCCAAGACCCTCGCTGCTGGCACGAGCACGAGCGCCGTGAGGCAGACGACTCGCGGCAGTGACAATGACGCTGGCATGGCAACTCCCGGTCGCGAGGGCAGGGACTGTGGGCGGAGAACGAGGGCCGGGAGGATACGAACGCTTTCCGGCGGCGGCCAGAGCATTCATGCGGGCGGCACGGCGGCTGGATCGCGTTCCAGCGTCATGGTGTTTCTGATTTCCGCCTGGGCGTCGAAGACCCGCCCTGCAGAAACGGTTGCGACACACCGCTGCCCCCCTTTTCTGCTACCCTCCGTCAAGGCGGGGAAGCAACCATGAGAACCAACTGCACGCTCGTCGCCGCCCTGCTGCTGGCGCCGCTGATCGCACTCTCCGCGCGGCAGGCGTCCGCGGACAAGCCCGCGCCGCATCCGGCCCTCGTGCCGATCGAGGATGTCGTCGGCCTGCCGCGCGTGCTGCTGATCGGGGATTCGGTGTCCATCGGCTACACCGTGCCCACCCGCGAACTGCTCGCCGGCAAGGCCAACGTGCACCGGCCGCCGACCAACTGCAGTTCCACCAGCCACGGCCTCGAGCATCTCACGGCCTGGCTCGGCGTCGGAACGTGGGATGTGATTCACTTCAACTTCGGACTGCACGATGCCAAGCTGCCGCCGGAAGGCGTGCGGCACGCGCCGCCGGATGGTTACGAAAGCAATCTGCGGGAACTCGTGCAGCGGCTCAAGGCCACGGGCGCGAAACTGATCTTCGCGACCACGACGCCGGTGCCCAACGGCGGCATCCTGCGGGCCACCCGGCGGTTTGGCAACGTCGACCACTACAACGCCGTCGCCAGAAAGGTGATGGCCGAGACCGGCGTGGCGGTCAACGACTTGAACGCCGCCGTCGCGCCGCATATGGACAGATTGCAGCGACCGAATGACGTGCACTTCACCGACGACGGCTCTGCCTTTCTGGCGAAGCAGGTGGCAGCGAAAATCGAGGCCGCGCTCGCTCCGCCCAGCCAGGCGGCGCGCCGCCCCAACGTCGTCTTCATTCTCGCCGACGACCAGGGCTGGGGCGATTCCGCCCGTGCCGGCCATCCGTACGCCCGCACGCCGCACCTCGACCGACTGGCCGCCGAAGGAACGGTGATCGGCAACTTCTACGCCAACGGCCCGGTCTGCTCGCCCAGCCGCGTGGCGTTCATGACGGCACGGTATCCGGCACGACTCGGGTTTCACCACATCACGAGCAACCTGTCGGTCAACGCGCAGCGTCACGTGCCGGACTGGCTCGACCCCGACGTCACCACGACGGCCGACGTGTTCAAGCAGGCGGGCTACGCGACCGCACACTTCGGCAAGTGGCACCTGGGAAAATATGGCGAATCTCCGCACCCTGCCGCCTACGGTTTCGACTCGGCCGCCGTGGTGAGCGGCCCCGGCGAAAGCCTGCGGCGACGCGGGCCGGAGCAGGCCGATGAAGATCCCTTCGCGATGACGGAGGCCGCCTTCGACCGCGCGATCGCCTTCATCCGCCAGCATTCGGCCGCGCCGTTTTATCTCAATGTCTGGTCGCCGCTGCCGCACGCGCCGCTGCGGCCGAAGCCCGCGCTGCTCGAGCCCTACCGCGACGTGAAGCCGGATCCGCGTGCGTTCGGCACGTGGATGGCCGATTACGTCGAGGCATCCCGATCGCCCGCCGAACAGATGAAGACCTACCTCGCCGCGATCGCGGAGGTGGATCGCCACGTCGGACGACTGCGGGCGGAACTCGCGCAGCTTGGACTGACCGAAAACACCATCGTCGTGTTCTCCAGCGACAATGGCCCGGAGGACTATTGCATCGGCAATGCCTCCAATGCCGGAATGGGTTCGCCCGGACCGCTGCGCGGCCGCAAACGCAGCCTCTACGAGGGCGGCATTCGCGTGCCCTTCATCGCCGCATGGCCGGGCACGATCCCCGCGGAT
>JBIJCD010000329.1:0-4428 GCA_044344895.1 Pirellulales bacterium
GGGCAGGCGATCTGGCCGCCGCCCGTCGCGCCGCGGTGCGCCACGACGCCGCGCTCGCGGCCGCGACGTCCGCCGGCAGCCCACGTTGACGTCCACCGCCACCGGACCGCCCGTGCACCGAGTCAGTCGAACGGCCGCCGGTTCGTGGTGGCGGCCGGGGCCGGAGCGGACTCGGCCGCGCCGTCCGCGGATTCGGCCTCCCCGTCGTCCCCGCCGCGGTCGACCTCGCCCTCCAGCGGCCGATCCTCCTGCGTCTGCCGCTCCCGCCACGGCTTGCCCGCCTGGTAGCTGGCCAGTTCACCCTCCAACTGCTGCTTCACCTCGGCGGTTTTCTCCTCGCCCTCGACCGCCTGCCGACTGTACTTGCGGGCCGTCTCGAAATCGCCCGCCTCGGCGTAACCCGCCGCGAGCGTGCTGATGATGTGCGGCTGCTTCCACTCCGTGACCTCGCACGCCTTCGTGGCCAGCTCGATGGCCCGCTTTCCGTCGCGGATCGCGTCGTCCGGCGAGGTCGCCAGCAGCCAAGCGAGGTTGTTGAGCACGCCGGGATCCTCCGGCTCCAATGCCAGGGCCTTCTCGAGGTCTCCGAGCGCCGCGGCATGGTCCCCGATCGAGATCTCCGCGTCGCTGCGGCCGCGCCGGCAGGGGAAATTGTTTTCGTCGATCTCGAGGGCCCGTGAAAACCGCTTGATCGCCTGCCGCGGCTGCTTCGCCATCAGATAGAGCGTGGCGAGCTGACCGATGAGCACAACATCATCCTGACGCTGCGCCACGAGCCTGCGGAAGTCGCGAATTGCCGCGGCGTAGTCCTGCTTGTCGGCCGCGATCAGGCCTCGCAGCTCGAGCGCTGCGGGATGATCGGGCGTCTTCTCCAGCACGCGTTCGATGTCGGCGGCCGCCCGGGCGGAATCGCCCGACTGCTGGTGGATCCGCGCTCGTAGCACGAGCAAGAGCGATTCGTCGGGGGCGATGCCGATGGCCTTGTCGAGGTCGGCGATCGCCTCCGGCCGGTCGCCGCGCAGGGCCCGCAGCCGCGCCCGCTGCAGCAGGGCGCTGGCCGAGTCGGGATCGAGCTTGAGGGCGCGATCGAACGCCTCCTGCGCCGGCTCGAGGTCGTTCGCCATCATCAGCGCCAGGCCGAGCGCCTCCTGCAGCGAGGCGTCCTCCGGATCGGCCTCGATCGCGGCTTCGAGGTCGGTCCGGGCCTTGGCGAAGTCCTCGTCGAGCAGGTGAAAGAGGCCACGGGCCCGGCGGATGTCCTTGTCGCCCGGCGCGAGTTCGACCGCCTTGTCGAAATGCGACAGCCGCTCCTCGCGGTCGGCGTCGTCGGTCATCGTGCCGAGCACGGCGTGCGCCTGGGCCGACTGCAGCCTGTCGTCGGGCAGCAGTTCGAGGGCCTTGCGGGCCGCGGTCCGAGCCCGCTCGCGATCACCGCCGGGCAGGCTCTCCAGCTGGGCGATCATGAGGTGGGCCTCGCCAAGCCCAGGGTTGCGTTCGACGACCTCGTTGAGGTCGCGCATGGCGAAGGATCGCAGCCGCGGCCACTGCCGATCAGGCCGCTCGACGTTGTAGATCGCCTGCACGATCCGGCCGGCCCGGTAGATCAGCGTGTCGGTGTAGAGGTCCTCGGCGAACTGCTTTTGGTCCTCAGCCAGGCCTTTGGCGATCGCCCTGCGACAGAGGTCGAGGACGTTGGCGTAATCGTCGATGTCGTCGGCGGCCAGCTTGGCGTCGATCGCCGCGTCGAGGTCCTTTTGGCCGGGAGAAGACTCTTCGGCGGCCGGCTGGGCGGCGGCCGGCGCGGGCCACGCTGCCAAACCGACCGCGAGCGCGGCCGTCAGGCTCACGGCGAACCACCGACCGGACGAACCCTTGATGCTCCTCATCGACGATCCTCCTCCATCAGACCGATGCGCCGTGGCCCACGGCGACGACCCAATAGTATGGGGCGGGGGCTACTTCGGCTGCCATCCGAATCCACCGGCGGCAAAAACTGCCGGACAATCGCCCAACCGTCTGCGATGCGAGGCTTGACGAACCGGTCCGTCGGCCGCGGCCCGGAGCGTCGGGCATGCCGTGACGACCGGCCCGTCGCAGCGGCCCGGTGGGCCGCATCACAGTGGGGCCGGCAGGTCGCGTTTGGCGAACACCACCGCGCCGATCACGTAGGCCGCCACCCCCAGGCCGATCAGCACCGCGTCGTACGCGACCAGCAGCCTCCACGACTCGGCGGTCCCCCCCACCAGTCGCTGCGGCTCGTAGGCGTTCAGCACCGAAAGATACCCCATCCACGACAGAGGTCGGCTCATCCGGCCCACGAGCTTGGCGAGCAGCGACACCACGTAGAAGCCGCAGAGAATGCCGACCGTTCGCCAACGGTAGCTGTCAGCTGCCGACACGCAGGCCGCGATGCCGGCGATGCAGACCATCAGCCCGAAGACATTCGCTGCGGCGGGCAGGAACCGTAGGGGATCGACCTTGCCCGCCCACGGCCCCAGCGTGACTGCCGCCCACACCGACGCGAACAACAGGCTGCACAGCAGCGCGGCGGCTGCCGTCGTGGCCAGCGCTTGCGTGACGAACACCGCCAGGCGGCGGACGGGCGCGGCCAGCACCATCTCCATCGTGCCGCGTTCGAGCTGGCCCGACACCGCGTCGCTACCCCGCGTGATGCCCCAGACGGTGGCCGCCAGCACGACCACCGGGTCGACGAACGCCAACGCGACCCGGCCCGCGTGCGTCGCCACCTCGGAAAACGGCACGCCCGAAAGCCGCTGCCAGTCCTTGGGGATGGCCCGCAGCAGCACATCTTGGAAGGCCGGCATGGGGATCTGCGCCGACAGCCAGATGTAGATGAAGGGAAACACAGACCACAGAGCGGCCAGCGACAGCAACAGCACCCGCTGGTCGCCCCACGTCTTTTTCCAGATGGCGGTGTTCCACATGGGCGGCAGTGTAGCGATCGACGGTGGAGACTGGCCGGGAAGGGGACGCGTTTTCTCAGCCGGCACGATGGAAGCGATCGTAGACGGCGGCGAGCCCCACGGGCTCGATCCGCACCTCGTCGAGCGGCAGTGTCGCCAGCCAGCCGAGCAGCGGCGCCAGCGACGCCCCCGCCTCCAGCACGACCGTGCCGTCCTGCTGCTCCACGATCGACACGCTCGAGGCGAGCGCCGTCGGCACGGCACCGAGGCTGCCTCGCAGCCGCGCCCTGATGCGGTGGCACCGCCGCAGGTGGTCCAGCGACTGCTCGTGCACGAGCCGGCCTGCCCGCACGATCGCCACGCGATCGCAGGTGTCCTCCACCTCGGAGAGCACGTGCGACGAGAAGATCACCGTGCGGCCGGCGGCGCGGGCCTCGAGCACGAGTTCCAGCACCTCGGCCCGTGCCGTCGGATCGAGGTTGGCGGTCGGCTCGTCGAGGATCACCAGCGGAGCCTCCGTCGCCAAGACGACCGCCAGCGCGAGTTTCTGTCGCATCCCGGTGCTCATGCGGGCCACCTGGCGGGAACAGTCGAGTTCGAGCCGGCGGGCGATGCCGACGGCGACATCGCGGCGGCACCCGGGTCGCAGCCCGGCGAAAAAATCGATCACCCGATGGCCGTTCATCCGCCGGAACAGCCGCGCCTCCCCCGGCAGGTAGGCGGTGCGGGACCTCACCGCGAGGGATTCCCGGACGCAATCGAATCCCGCCACGGCGGCCGTGCCTGAGGAGGGCGTGATGTAGCCCATGAGCAGCCGCAGCAACGTGGTCTTGCCGGCGCCGTTCGGGCCGAGCAGGCCGAAGATTTCGCCCTCCGGCACGGCCAGCGAGCAGCCGTCGAGCGCGAGGAAAGTGCCGTAGCGTTTGGTGAGGCTGTCGGCTCGTACGAGCATCGGATCGGCGGCGACGGGTGACGGGAACGTGCGTCAGGGAAGCCTAGGCGGGTGGCGGCACGCTGTCCATCGACGCGCAGGTCAGCCGGACCGCCAGAAGTAATAGGCAGCCAGCGCGAAGCCGATGGCCGCCACGCACCGCCGGACCAGCGGTGCCGGCAATCGGCGGGCCACGGCCGCACCGCCGAGGCCGCCCAGCACGGCCGCCACCGCCATGATCGCCGCATGAGGCCAGGAGACGTCGTGCTGGCCACCGACCACCGAGCCGGCGGCGAAGAGGATGGCGGCGGTACCGTTGATCGCCATTCCCAGGACGTTCTTCACCGCGTTGAGCCGGTGGATGTCGCCGAGGCCGAGCAGGCCGAGCACGGCGAGCATGAGGATGCCGATGCCGGCGCCGAAGTAGCCGCCGTAGAGTCCCACGAAAAACTGGAGCGTTGCCGCCATCCACAGCCGGGAAGTGGCCGGTCGGGCCGGCACTGTGGCACCGGCTGCCGGGGCAGCGGCTCCGGCGGCCCGCCTGCCGAGCCGGGAGAGCTGCGGCTGCACCGC
>JBIJCD010000330.1:0-4427 GCA_044344895.1 Pirellulales bacterium
CTACATCCGGGGCCGGCAGCCGGGTGACATCACGCGGCTGATCACGGAGGGAATCCGCGCGGGCATGCCGGCGGATCGACCGGTGACGATCGAGGCTGGCGGCACCTGGGCCGAGGCCGCGGCGCAGGTGCTCGATGCCGCCGCCCGGGGGGATCTCGTCCTCCTCCAACCCGACACGATCGAGCAGACGATCCCCTGGCTCGCGGAGCGGTACGGCAGCCGGCTGCGGGAACTGACGTTCGACGAAATGGCCGGTCCCGCGGCCCACGGCCTCGGCGAGCGGGCGCCGCAGCCGGGCGAGCCGGTGGCGGTGAAGAGCGGCCGACTCGGCCTGGGGGTGGCGGCCGTGCGAGCGATCGCGCTGGGCGAGACGATCATCCGGACGTGGGGCGAGCAGGCCGAGAGGCGTTCCCCGCACACCATCCAGGTGGACGTCAACATGCACATCGTGCCCGACGGCGTGGCGGTGCTCGTGAACCACTCGTGCGAACCGAACTGCGGGATGGTCATCCGCTCGGGCGTGAAGCAGATCGAGTTGCGGGCCTTGCGACCGATCGCGGCCGGCGAGGAGATCACGGTGGACTACGACACGTTCGAGTACGAGGTCTCCCACCTCGGCGGCCCGTGCCGCTGCGGCGCGGCGAAATGCCGCGGCCGAGTGGCCGGCTACAAGCATCTCGCCGCCGACGTGAAGGCCCGCTACGGCGACCTGGTCGCGGAATACCTCCGTCTTCTCGATGCGGAGATCAGCCTGCCGGCCGGCGTCTGACGACTATTTCAGTCCGGGCCGCCGGTCGAGGGCGCCGCGGACGCCGAGTTGCTCCGGGTGGCGGGCGATCTTGTCGGCAAACACGCGGACGTCGTTGACGATCGGCCGCAACTCCTTCGTCAGGCCATTGACGTTGGCGGCCGCCTGAGCCAGGTCGTCGTAGACCTTGGGGTCGCGGACGAGCTTGCCGAGCGTGCCCTGCGACTCGTTGAGCGCCTTGGTGAAGAAGGCCGCCTGCTGGAGAACCTCGTCGAGGCGGCCGATCGTCTGGTTGACCTGGGCCACCATCCCCTCGCCCCGCTCTCCGAGCGGCCGGGTGAGACCCTCGAGGTTCCGCAGGTTGCGATCCGCCGTGTCCACGGTCGTGCCGATGCCCTTCACGGTGGCGCGCAGGTCGGCGATCACCTCCGGCAGGCCGTTGAGGGTCTCCTTGAGTTTGGCCCGCGCGTTCGCGTCGCCCATCACGTCGTTGATGTTGGCCATCGCCAGGCTGAAGGCGTCGAGCGCCGACTCGGTCTTGCGGACCATCTTCTCGAAGGTGTCGTCGTCACCGAGGAGGAGCTTGTCGAGGTTGCTGGAGAGCTTCGTGACCGCGGCGCTGGCCTCGGCCAACGAGTCGAGCGCGGAGCCCATCTTCGGCTCGAGCGTGGCGAACACCTCGAAGGGGTCGCGCGACACGGCGCCCAAGAGTGTCTCGTCTTTGCCGAGCCGCTGCCGGGGCGGGCGGATGGTGCCCGGCACGAGCTGGATCTCCGCGTCGCCGAGCAGGGTGCTGGCGATTCGCGGCTGCTCGTCGCGGTAGATCGGCACGTAGGAGTCGATGTCGGCCATCACGCTCACGCCGCCGCGCTCGTCGAGTTCCACGCTGGCGACGCGGCCCACCAGGATGCCGTTCTTGCGGACGGGCGTGCCGTTGGCGATCCCACGGGCGTCAGCGAAGCTCATCTTCAGCGGATAGGTGGCCTGCACGAGCGAGGGCAGATCGCCGAACAGGACGACGAGGATCCCGGCGATGATCGCGGTCGCGAGCACCACCACGCCCACCCGGAACTGCATCACCCGATCGTTCATGACGCGTCCTCCTCCTGTGATTCACCCACCAGCCCCTGCTCCTCCTGGAGTTCCGTGAGGCGGCTGCCGGCGCGGCCCTCGACGAACTGCCGGATCCGCGGGTCGCGGCAGGCATCGAGCTCGGCGGGCGTGCCCGTGAACACGATCTGCGGCTCGCCCGGGCGGAGGCGAAACAACGGATACAGCATGACGATCCGGTCGGCCACCTTGCGGGCGGTGTGCATGTCGTGCGTGACCACGACGCTCGACACCCGCGGCCGGGCCCGGGCCTTGAGGATCAGCTCGTTGATGACGTCGCTCATGATCGGGTCGAGCCCGGTCGTCGGCTCGTCGTAGAGGACCAGCTGGGGGTCGAGGGCGAGCGCCCTGGCCAGCCCGGCCCGCTTCCGCATGCCGCCGGAAATCTGCACCGGCTTCTTGTCGAGCACGCTGCGCGGCAGTCCCACCTCGTCGACCAGGGCCGTGACGATCGCGCGGATTTCGCCCTCCGGGAGGCGGGTGTGCTCGCGCAGCGGAAAGGCGATGTTCTCCGCGATCGAATGGCTGTCGAAGAGGGCGGCTCCCTGGAAGACGAAGCCGTAGCGGGTGCGGAGATGGGCCAGATCGCGGGCCCTCATCCGCGCCAGCGGCCGGCCCTCGAAGAGCACCGCACCGGCCGTTGGCCGCACGAGCCCGATCATGGTCTTGAGGAGCACGGTCTTGCCACAGCCGCTCTCGCCGAGGATCACCAGCGTCTCGCCGGCGGCCAGGTCGATCGAGATCTCGCGCAGCACCTCCTGCCGGCCGAAGCGGACGCCGACCGTGTCGATCCGCAGCACGGGCGGATCGGCGGCGTCGGTTGTCGCGGCACGGGCGATGGCGGTGGCGGGCATGGCGGGTTCAGAGGAGGCGGCGCGGCCCCTCCGGGCGGAAGAAATCGTGGACGTTGTTGAGCCAGATCCCCAGGAAAAGGTCGAGCACGAGGATCAGCACGAAGGAGTGCACGAAGGCGTTGGTGGCGGCGCGGCCCACGCCCTCGGCCCCGTGGTCGCAGTGGAAACCGTGGTGGCAGCTCACCAGGGCGATGGCCGCGCCGAAGAACAGGCTCTTGAAGATGCCCATGAGGAAGTCGAAGGCGTCGACGTACTCGCGGGAGTTTTCCCAGTAGTGGTGGTAGTCGATGCCGAGGAGGACGTGCGAGTAGAGGTAGCCACCGAGCACCCCCATGAAGTCGGCCATCACCGTGAGCGACGGGATGAGCACGAGGCAGCCGAGAAACCGTGGCACGACCAGGTAGTAGATGGGGTTCGCGCCCATGCTCTCCAGGGCGTCGATCTGCTCGGTGACCCGCATGGTGCCGAGTTCCGCCGCCATCGCGCTGCCGACCCGCCCGGCGAGCATGGTGGCCGCGAGCACCGGGCCCAGTTCGCGGACCAGCGACAGGTTGATCACCGACCCGAGCCGTGTCTCCAGGCCGAGGGCCTTGAACTGGGCGAAACTCTGCACGGCCAGCACCATGCCGATGAACAGGCCGGTGAGGGCCACGACCGGCAGCGACATGACGCCGATGCGGTAAAAATTGGGGATCAGAACGTCCCGCCGCTGGCGGCGGGCGAGGATCCAGCCGAGCGTCTCGACGGCGAACAGCGCGACGTCGCCGATGCCGGCGATGCTCCGCATGGCCGCCGCGCCGAGGTTGGCCACCAGGTCGGCGAACCAGCCGGAGGGGCCCGGCGGGGCGGCGGCGGGGGTCGGATGGTCGGTGGCTGCGGAAGCCATGAAGGCGGATCCGGAAGGCGGGCGCGCGGCAGTCCCTGCGGGTCGTATCGGCGGTGCCGGTCGGGCGGCATGAGTGACAAGGGCAGACGGTGACGATCACGCGGCGAACCGGGCGGCCTGGGCAAGGACGGGGGTTTTTGCCGGCCTCCGCCCAGGTTGCCGCTGGGCCCTCGTCCGATCCCTGACGAGGGATTTCCCCTGGCCTTGGCTGGTCGCCCGGGAGGGGTGGCCTAAACTGCCGCGTTGCGATTGGTCGCCCGGCGGTGCCGTTTCGTGCCGACGGTTTCACGTTTCTTTCGAAAAAGGGAGTTCCCCATGCGTTGCTCGATCTTCCGTGCTGCCCTCGGCGTCGCGTTCGCACTGCCCCTGGCGGCCGCCGTCGGCGACGATTGCCCGCTGGCAGCTGCCAAGAAGGCCCAGGGCGATCACCCGGTCCACACCGTGGCCTTCAAGGCGGATTCCAAGGACATCGTCGATACCGCGGTGGGGGCCGGCAGCTTCAAGACGCTGGTGGCGGCCGTCCAGGCGGCCGGATTGGTCGAGACGCTGAAGGGCCCCGGCCCGTTCACGGTCTTCGCCCCGACCGACGAGGCCTTCGCCAAGTTGCCCGCCGGCACGGTCGAGTCGCTGCTCAAGCCGGAGAACAAGGAGAAGCTCGTCGCCGTGCTCACTTACCACGTGGTGCCGGGCAAGGTGATGGCGGCCGACGTCGTCAAGCTCAGCGAGGCGCCGACCGTGCAGGGAGCCAAGGCCAAGGTCAAGGTCGTGAACGGCAGCGTGATGATCGACGGCGCCAAGGTCGTGAAGCCCGACATCGAGACCAGCAACG
>JBIJCD010000333.1:0-4401 GCA_044344895.1 Pirellulales bacterium
TCACGAAGTGGAAGATCTCGCCGTGCCAGGGCTTTTCCTCGGCGGGCGGCGGCGGCGTGCCCGCCGGCGGGCCCTCGTAGTGCTGGAACGGGAGCAGGATACGGCCGTCCCGGGTGACGATCGAGTTGCGGATGAACGTAAACCGGCCCAGCCGCCCGGGCATCGGCCGCGGCGGCGACCAGGTGCGGCAGTTGTCGGAGCTGGTGATCATCCAGCTTTGCCAGTCACGGCCCCAGGTCCGCGAGTGCGTGCTGAAGAAGAGCGTGCAGGTGCCGCCGCGGACCATCAGCTCCGTCGGCCCCTGTCCCCTCGTGGCCCCGTCCCGGGGCAGGCCCAAATCGACGGGCTCGAGCGGCGACCATGTCTTGCCCCGGTCGCGGCTGCGGGTGAGGCCGGTGAAGTTGCCGGGCGACGGCTCGAAGTCGTCGCCGGCCAGCATGAAGAGGGCCCACGATCCGTCGGGCAGTTCGCGGAGCGTCGTGTCGCAGACCAGCTTGTTCGGAGAGACGCCGTCATATGGAATGCTCGAAAAATCTTCCCGCGCATCTTCGGCGGCCTGCGCGGTCCATCGCGGGTCGGGCAGGATCGCCGCCGGCAGCCGCGGGGCCCGGGCCTTGTTCACGAGCTGTCGCGGCAGCCCCCGCTGCACGAGCTGCCGCTGCCAGGGCACGGCCGGGTCGCCGGCGACGCTGCCGGCGAGCACGTCCTCCTCGCGAAACCTCGCCAGCAGGATCTCAGCGTCGGTGTGACGGTTCCAGTCGTAAAGGACGTGAATCGTGCCGTCCGGGGCCTGGAAGCCGTCGGGATACGACACCTGCGCCCGGTCGTCGATCAGGAGCGAGTGGGGCCAGGTCTTCCCGTCGTCGGTGCTCAGAAACGCCGTCAGACTCGACCGCCGCGGCAGGCGGACGTCGATCGGCCCGTTCTTTACGAGGAGCAGATGGCCCGAGGCAAGCCGGCGGATGAAGAACCGGGCGCTCGTGTTTTGGATTGCAGAGGCCGTCGGCTCGCTCCAGGTCCTGCCCTTGTCGGCCGAAAAGCTCTCGCTGATGCCCTGCCTCGTCCGGGCGAGCATCCAGAGCCGGCCATCCTTCAACTCCACGATCATGTGCTCGTCGAAGTCGGTGCCCGGAAACGCCACGCCCCCTCGGCGAGACCAGGTCTTCCCTCGATCGCGGCTGGCGAAGACGTTGGCCATGCGGATCGCGTCGAGATCCTCGTGCGCTACTTTGTCCACGCCCGGGCCACCCATCCGATCTCTGGTCCAGAGCGAAACTGGCAGCAGCCAGTCGCCATCGGCGAGGACGGTGGGCTTGTTGAGCGTGCAGCCATCGGCGATCCGCACCGGCGGCGTCCAGGTGGGCGTGGCCGCGTCGGGATCGTCGCAGCGGATGAAGAA
Organism: Pirellulales bacterium; assembly: GCA_044344895.1. GTDB lineage: Bacteria > Planctomycetota > Planctomycetia > Pirellulales > UBA1268 > CAMCQY01. The sequence goes on from JBIJCD010000333.1 coordinate 1,400, forward strand.
GTCGCCCGCGCGGCCGTCGAAATAGCCGAGGCTCTGGTCGAAGAAGCACCACAGTCGTCCGAGCGGATCGGTCCAGAGGTTGCCGACGAGCGACCGCCGCTCATACCGCACGCCGTCGAGTTCGCCGTCCTGCGGGTCGATCACGACCCGTGGCCTCGACCAGGTCGCGCCGCCATCGTCGCTCGTCGCCAGCATGAAAAAGCCGTTGGGGCTGTCACCATTGCCCACCCATGCCGCCCAGAGCCTGCCTTTCGGCGTGCGGTCGATGCCGAGCACCATGTTTCCGGGACGGACGGCGTCGGCATATTCCGGGCCCGGGGCGGTGTTCACGACGGGCGGCTCGAGTGCGAGGTCGGCCACGCGCGGATCGGCGGCAGCGGCCAGCGTCGCGGCGACCCACGCCGTCAGGGCGGCCATCGGCCGCACGCCGGGGCGATGCAGGGCCTTCGACGTCATCGACATCACTCCAGGTATCTTGACCTCTGCAGCCGGCCCGACGGGCGGCGCTCGGGGAACACACCCTGCGTCAGGCCGTCAGGCGAGACGCTCGAGCTTGGTCACACGACCCGTCTTCACCCATTCGGCCACGAAGATGTCGCCCGTAGGCGTGAAGCAGGCGTCGTGCGGGTGCACGAACTGGCCGTCGAGCCACTTGTCGGGCTGGGCCCGCAGGTCCTTGATCTCGTCGAGACGCTCCACGGCGCGACCCAGCCTGGCGACGATCTGGTTTTTGTCGTCGAGCAGCGTGACCGACGACTTCAGCTCCGGCACCACGAGCAGACCCTTCCACGAGTCGATGTTCGCCGGCAGGCCGAACCCGGGGATCGTCTCCTTGTAGCTGCCGTCGAGCGAAAAGATCTGCAGCGTGTTGTGGGCCCGATCGGTCACCACCACGGTCGGCTCGCGGCCCGGGCGGCGATCGATCCACAGGCCGTGCGGCGTGTTGAACGTGCCCTTCCCGTCGCCCGCGCCGCCGAATGCGCTCACCCACTTCGCGTCCTCGTCGAAGCGGTGAATCTTGAACGAGCCGTACCCGTCGGCGAGCAGGAAGCCGCCGTCGTCGAGGAAGGCGAAGTTCGTGGGGAGGAATCCCTGACGGCTCCAGTTGCGGGTGGTGGACAGATCCTCGCCGGCGGCGTAGGCCCCCGATTCCATCGGCGCCTTGCGGAACCAGACCGTCTCGCCGTCGAGCGTGAGCTTCGCGAACGCCTTCACCTGCTGGTAGCCGCAGACGTAGAGGTATTCCCCGTCGGCTTCCTTCCGAACCTCGATGCCGTGGCCGCCCCCCTGAAACTGGCCGCCGAAGGCACGGATGAACTTCCCCTCGGGACCGAAGACGAAGATAGCCGGGTGGTCCTTCTTGTCGGCCTGGCCCTCGTGGATCACGTAGAGGTTGCCCGCGGCGTCCACGGCCACGCCATGGGTCGTCTGCCAGGTGAACCGCTCGGGCAACTGCGGGAAGTTGTGGCGAACGCGAAACCGGTGCTCGCCCTCGCCGACGATGGTCTCGGCGGCGAGCCGGCGGACCCGACCGAATGCCGGTGCGGTGGCGGCAGCTGCGGCCACCGCGGTCGCAACGCCGAAGCCGCGACGCGTGAGGCGGGGGAAGCTCGAGCGATCTTGCATGGAAGGCTCCTTGTCTGAGGCCGTCGGTCTGACTTCGTTGGCCTGAGTCTGTATTCAGGCTGGATGGAAGCCGGGTGCAGAACCGGGCTCGCGTGTGGCAGCGCCCGGCCCGGGCCCGCGGGCCACCGAAGTCTACCCGCTTTCCATCGTCGCCCGCAGCCGGCGAACATAGCTCGCGAGCAGCCCGCGAACGTCGTCGGCCCCGAACGCGGCCGGGTCGCACCGCACGCAGACGCGACAGCGGCCGGCATAGCGGCCGACCATGAACGCCGCCCGGGTGCGGGGCCGGATCGGCGGAAATCCCAGGATTTCGTCGAGCACGAGCGTGCCGGCGACGATCCGGCCGTCGGCGAGCGGAAACTCGGCGCCGAAGTGACGGGCGATGTCGCCCAGATTCGAGAATACGGCCGTGGCGAAGCAGCGGCGGGAGTGCATGAACAAGGTCAGCACGCCCGGAATCGGCTCGAGCATCTGCAGGATGCGGAGAAACGCCCGGGCCCGCCGCCGCCTCGTCGGGGCGTCGTTCTCGCGGAGCAGGCCGTCCATGAGCGGCTGCGGATCGACGCACTCCCGGCCCCGGCGGGTCAGGAAGGAGTAGCTGATGCCGTTGGCCGCCGTGCTGTGTCCCTTCGCAGCCACGTGCGTGCTGACTGGCAGAGCGATCCTGACGAAATCCCGCTCCCGCTCCGCGTTCCACTCGTGCAGGGTCTGAAACATCTCCCGCAGCAGCAGGTCGTTCATCGTCACGCCCTTCCGCATCGCCGCCCGCCGGATCAGCCGGGCCTCCGCGTGGTCGAAGGTGTGCCAGTGCGCCGAGTCGAAAAACAGCCCCGACGCCGGCAGCGCCGGTGCTGACTCGCGTCGTGCCCCCCGCGGCACGAGGGCGACGGGATTGCGGATGAGCCAGAAAAACGACTCCCACAGGCTGATCACGAGCCCGCCCGCGCGGCGGCGGGCCGCGGCGGGCCGCGGCGGGAGCCGCCCGCGGCTCGGCAGGTGATCCGGGTCGCACGCATGGAGCACGGGGCGGCGATCGGGCGGCGCCGTCCGCACCCCGTAGGCGGCGAGCACGTCGCCGATAAACCGCAGCGAGCCGCCGCCGTCGCAGCAGGCGTGATGAAATTGGAAGGTCAGCTCGACGGTGTCGCGGTCATCCTCGCGACCCGCGTGAGCCCATACCCGCAGCCCCGGCTCGTCCTCGAGGTCGATCCGCGTGCCCAACGGTGCGCCGATCGGCTCTCCGAGCACGCCAAAACGGACCGCCGGACGGAGATGCCCGGCCACCACCCAGACGGGGCCGCCCCGCGACCGCTTCTGCACGAGCGAGCAGAGCAGCGGATGCCTCCCGAGCGCGTCATGGACCGCCGCCACGAAGG
>JBIJCD010000360.1:0-4066 GCA_044344895.1 Pirellulales bacterium
TCGTGACGACCTCGACGACGGCCGCCGAGGGCCGGCCCTCGTGCGAGCGGATCGCGGCCGCCATCTTCTCGAGCAGGGCCTGGTCTGACGGCACCACGCCCCGCCCGAGCGCGAAGCCGAGCAGCTTGCGGCAGAACTGGCGGACGAACAGGTCGTTTTGATTGAGGTAGCGCCGCAACCCTATCACGCCGTCGAGCTTCGTGCCATCGCGGAGTTCGCCCGTGTCGTCGATCGCGGCGCCGCCCTCGTCGCCGGCGCGGCGTCGGCCGACCGGGTCGAACGATTCCAGCGCGAATCCCAGCGGGTCGATGCGGTCGTGGCAGACCGCGCAGGCGCGGTCCTCGCGGTGCCGCTGCAGGGCCTCGCGGAGCGACGCCGGCTTCAATCCCTGCTGCAGCTCCGGCACGTTCGGCGGCGGCGGCGGCGACGGCTGCCCGAGCACCACCGCCAACAGATATTCGCCGCGGAGGACCGGGCTGGTGCGGTCAGGCCGCGACGTCTTGGTGAGGATCGCGCCCATGCCGAGGATGCCGCCGCGGTGCTGGGCCGCCACGTCGACCTCGCGAAACTCAGGGCCGCTGACGCCGGGAATCCCGTAGAAGGTCGCCAGCCGCTCGTTGATCACGCTCGTCGAGCCGGTGACGATGTCCATCACGGGCCGGTCCTCCCGGAAGATGCGGGTGAGGAATTCGACGGCCTCGCGCTGCATGTCGGCCCGCACGTCCGCGGTCATCTCGGGAAATTTCGTCGCATCGACCGCCTCGTATTCGGCGAAGTCGGCGAAGCGGAGCCACTGGCCAGCGAAGACCTCCGCCAGCGCCGCGGCCCGGGGGTCGGCGAGCATCCGCCGCGTTTCCGCCGCCAGCACGTCTGGCCGGACCAGGTCGCCCCGCCGGGCCGCCTCGCGCAGCCGCTCGTCGGGAATCGACGACCAGAGGAAGTAGCTCAGCCGCGACGCCAGCTCCCATGGGGTGACCGGTAGGTCGGCGGTCGTGGCGGCATCCTGCGGGCGGGCCGGCCGGCCCGCGTGGGCGACGGCTTCGGGCTTGAAGAGGAAGTGCGGGGAGACGAGCACGCGGACGATCACCTCCCGGGCTGCCGATTCGCGGTCGAGGCCGCCGTCGCAGCCCACGCGGTACATCGCGGCCAGCGCCGCCCGTTCCCCGTCCGCCAGCGGCCGCCGCCAGGCCCGCTCTGCGAACCTCTCCACATGCCCGATCAGGGCGGCGTCGCATTCCTCCCGTTGCGGCTGGGACAGCTCGCGGGGTGCGGCGAGCCGCCAATCCTTCTTCATGGCGGCGAGGGCGGCTTTGTCGTCCGGGCCGAGGACCGCGGCGAGCTGCTCGTCGCTGAAGTAGTAGACGGTGTAGCCGGGAGCGCCGCGGTACAGGTTCCGCGCCACCTCCTCCAGCCGCCGCTCGAACATGTCGGGAAAGGCGACCCGCATCACGTGGAAGTCGCTCATGGTGCGGCTGGCCGTCTCGGTCTGGATCTTCCAGATCGTGAGCACGCCGGGAATGATCCGCGTCACGTCCGGCGGCGTGCCGGCCGTCGCCACCCATTGGATCGTGGCCTGATCGGCGGCAGGGTTCTCGAGATCGACCCGGCTGCCGGCCTTGAGCGAGACGCAGCCGGCGGGCAGCGGCAGCGTCACGACGCGGGGCGCCTCGACGGCGAGCACCTGCGGCTCGACAGTGCGGCCGGCGAGGGGATGCCGGCCAAAGAGCGCGTGGGTCGAGCGGAGTTCGGCGAGGCTCGCGGTGACCGACGCCAGCTCGTCGGCAGAGGGGCCGGCCGCCAGCCGGGCCTCGAGTTCCACGATCCGCTTGCCAAGCCAGTCGAGGTAGGGGACCGTCTGCTTCTCCAGCTTCAGCTCGATCTTCGTGATCAGTGCGACGTCGCCGGTGTTGCCGTCGCCGAGGTCGCCGAAGCAGAGATGGACGCGGTCACTGCCCTGCACCTGTGCCGTGAGCGGGTAGGAGTTGATGGCGTCGGCATCCTGCTGGTACCGCTGCACGCCGTGACCGGGCCGCCGCGGGTCGTTCCACGACCGCAGGTCGGCGGCGATCCTTCGGGTGCCCTCGACGACGGCTGCCGGCACCTTGTCGGCGACGGCGGGATCGAGGCTGGGCAGCTCCCGCCACGGCACCCGTACGAGGTCGAGGAACCGCGACTTCGGCTCGGTGTTGGTGAGCAGGGTCCACCAATTGCGAAGGAACGGCAGCGTGAGGCCCGACTCGGACGCGAGCGTCTCCAGCGGCGTGGCGAAGTGCCTGTGCTTCCAGCAGGCCAGCAGGTAGTCGGCCTCCCGCAGGTCGGCGGAGTCGCCCGGCAGGTGGGCCGCCGCCTTCTGCTGGTACCAGACGTAGAGGCTCTGCTCCGCGTGGGCCTTCACCTGCTCGGGTCCGCGCAGGCCGATGCGGTGGTCGTGGAAGACGATTCCGGTGCCCGGCATCACGGTGGCGTGATCGGCGGCCAGACGGGCGGCCGTGAAATATTTGTCGATCGCGGCCGGGCCCACGAACAGGACGTCGCCCGTGTTGGAGAAGCCCTCGCCACCGCCGCCGTCGGGTTCGAACTGCCGCGATGCCGCGTAGTCGTGGCCCGTGAGGTCGCGGATGGAGCGGTCGTACTCGGCGTTCGTGAGCCGCCGCATCGTCACGGCGCCGGGGTCGCCCGAGTTGGCCCGGGCGAGGGCGTCGAGTTCGCGGCCGACGGCGGCGACCAGCGCCGCCTTCTCGGCAGGGGCGAGCGGCTTGGCCCGCGGAGGGGGCATGTCGCCGCCCGTCACCGCGTCGAGCACCCGCTGCCACGACTCGAAGCCGGCGGCCGTGTCATCCGCCGCCGCGAGCGACCGCAGATCGATGCCGCCCTTGGCCTGGCCGCCTTCATGGCAGCCGTAGCACTTCTCAGCGAGCACGGGCTCGACGGTCCGCCAAGCGGGCGGGGCGGCGTGCAGGGCAGGAACCCGGGACACTGCCAGGACGACGAGCCAGCCGCACGCCCACGGCGATGTCCGCTTCGCGTTTCCGACGCGAGCACTCGGGCGGTTGAACGGTCGCGGCATCGTCGCCAGACTCCACAAGCCTGACGAATTATATCGTCCAGACAGGGCCGCAACGCCCGCGAATTTCCGGGCAGGCGGCGGCTGTACGAGCGTTTCTGGCGGGCCGATCGAAGGGGTTGAGCCGGCCGCGCGGTCGAACCGTCACCAGCCGCGTCGATAGATCCGCCGATAGGCGCGATTGAGCGGCATGGCCACCGCGGGTCGGGCTGCGTAGACCGGACGGCCGACGACGACCGGCCGCGGCACGGCGACCGTCCTGAGTCCCCACGCCGCGCCCACCGGATAGCCGAGGGCGATCGGCGTGTACCTGCCTGAGTACAAACCAGGATAGAAGCCGGGGCCGCCGAAGCCGAACGACGAGAAGCCGTATGGAGAGAAGCCACTGCCGTACACGCCGGGGGCGAGGCCAAAGCCTCCGAACCAGAGCCCTTGGGCCTTGGCGGGTGTCGAAAACGCGAAGCAGCACAGTAGGCACAGCAGCATCAGGAACCGCGACATGGTGACAGCCTCCCGGAGATTTCCAGCTCGTCCATGATTCGTCGATGAGCGGACGGTTTCGCGACCGCCCGCGGAATGAGGGCCGAACCCGATCGGCCCACGATCATCGCCCGACGAGAATCACCCTAACTGATCAGTGCAAAAAAAGTGCGGTTTCGGCACGGCTTCGTCGGTCCGGGCCGCAGGGATGGAAAGCTGGGGCATATGATGCGGCCGATATCCGGCGGCCGGAGGGGGTCCGGCGGGGCGGCAGTGCCCTCGAGCACTGTTTTCCTGCGGCGGGCAACGCCGCCGCCCGAGGCCGGGCGGCGACCCACTCTTGTGCCCTTGAGCGGCGGGAGGGGGGCAGGTAGCCTAAGTGGGTTGGTTGGGCCGATGACTTGGGCAGCCTCGCGATCACTCCAGACCTGCAGTTGCTCTTCGCTCTTCTCACAACCCGCTGGACGGCTGCCATTCTCAGTCACTTTCGCGCTGACCCCGAAAGCTCACTTGGGTCATTTG
>JBIJCD010000337.1:0-4337 GCA_044344895.1 Pirellulales bacterium
TCCTCGAGCGTTCGCCGACCCCTCGCCTCCGTCTCCAGGTTTGCCAAGTCGTCGCTCCAGCTCAACCAGATGCGCTCTAGACTCGTGGTGGGCTGCGGCGCGTGGCGTGCCGTGGCAGCCCTCGCCCGCCGCAGCGTCGGCCCGCACCGCGATGCCGTGAAGCAGCCGTGAAAAAACCGTCCTGGCGGCATCTGCGTGGGATCCTGCTGGGCGCACTGATCGCGCTGGTCGCCGCGGTGACGGCCCTTGCGATCCTGCTCGCCTGGCAGCCGGCCTTTTACAGACAGGCGGTCGCCGCCGACGCCGGGCCGGACGTCGCGGTCCGTGCTCGGCGGATGGTCACGAAGGCCTCGGCGCTGCACGCCGCCCTGACGCGGCCGACGGCCGGCCAGTCGGGACGGTGGGAGGCGGCGATCCGAGACGACGAGATCAACGCCTGGCTCGCGCTCGACCTGCCGCGCAGCCACCGCGACTGGCTGCCGCCCGGTGTGGCCGAACCCCGGCTGGCCTTCGGACCCCGGCACGCGACGGTGGCGGCCCGGGTGGGATACGGGCCGTTCGCGGCGGTCGCATCCGCCGAGTTCGAGGTCGTGCTCCGCGACGTCAACCAGCTCGCCATCGCCATCGAGCGGACCAGCGTGGGTGCGATCCCCCTGCCTGGGGCGGCGATCCTTCGCGCGCTGGCCAGTCGGATCGAGAGGCTGGGGATAGCGGCCGACCTGCGGCGGCAGGAGGGACGCATGGTGCTGGTCGTACACCTTCCGGCGGCGGCCGCAGCGGGTGCGGTCGGCCGCCGGTTCGAGATGCTGTCGCTGACCGACGGCGAGCTGCTTCTCGCCGGCACCAGCGGTGCGCCGCCCGAGGTGCGCCCGGCTCCCGCCGTCCCGGCCCCGTGAGCGGCCTCGACCGCCGCGGGCCGCGGGCAATTCCCGGCCGCCCGGGGTCCGGATCGACCGATTCGCCGCCAGCCGGTACCACTTGTGGCGACAGTGACGTCGGTCCGATTCCGTCGCGGAGAGCGTGCATGGACAAGCAGTCAGGATCCCGAACGACACCGCCGCCGTCGGCCCAGCTCACGTTTCTCGGCGCTGCGGGGATGGTCTCCGGATCGCGGCATCTCTTGGAGGCCGGCGGTTCCCGCGTTCTGGTCGACTGCGGCCTCTTCCAGGGTGAGAAGGAGCTGCGCGAGCGGAATTGGAACCGCTTCCCCGTCGCCGCCGACTCGATCGACGCGGTGGTCCTGACGCACGGCCACATCGACCACTCCGGCTGGCTGCCGCGGCTCACGCGAGAGGGCTTCAAGGGCCCGATCCTTACCTCGCCGCCGACGGCCGACCTGCTGGGATTGCTGCTGTACGACTCGGCGAAGTGCCAGGCCGAGGACGCCGCCTACGCCAATCGCAAGGGCTACTCGAAGCACCATCCGGCGCTGCCGCTCTACGACGAACGCGACGTGGACCGCACGCTGCGGCTGGTGAAGCCGGTGGCCCGAGGCACCTGGTTCGAACCGGCCGCGGGCGTCCGCTGCCGGTTTCACGACGCGGGGCACATGCTCGGCAGTTCGTTCGTGGAGATGGAGGCCGAGACCGTGGCCGGTGTTCGCCGCATCGTGTTTTCCGGCGACGTCGGCCGGTTCGACGCGCCCCTCTACCACGACCCAGTCTGCCCGCCGGCCTGCGACTACCTCGTTTGCGAGAGCACCTACGGTGACCGCGACCATCCGCCGAGCCGGCCGCTCGACGAACTTGAGACGGTGACGAAGGAGTCGCTCGCCCGGGGCGGCATGATGCTCGTGGCGTCGTTCGCGGTCGGCCGCTGCCAGCAGTTGGTCTACCTGCTACGCACGCTGATGGCCGCCGGCCGCCTGCCCGAGGTGCCCGTGTGGATCGATTCACCGATGGCGGTGGAGGCGACTGACGTCTTTCGCCGGCACGCGGCCGAGCACGATTTCGCTGAGGCGAAGATGGCGGGTGTGGCCGAAGCGATGGCCTCGCCCTTCGTGCGGATGGCCAAGACCGCCGCGGAGTCAAAGGCGATCAACGCCCACAAGGGGCCGGGCATCGTGATCGCCTCCAGCGGCATGATGAACGGGGGCCGCATCCTCCACCACCTGGCCCAGCGGCTGCCCGACCCCAAGACGACGGTCCTCGTGGCCGGCTTCCAGGCGATCGGCACGCGGGGCCGCAGTCTCATCGACGGGGCGAAATACCTGCGGATCCACGGCCGGGACGTGCCGGTGAAGGCAGTGGTACGGCGGGTCGACGCCCTCTCCGGCCACGCCGACCGGCGGGAGATCGGCCGCTGGCTGGGGGCCATGCCGGCCCCAAGAAAGACGTTTTTGGTCCACGGCGAGCCCCCGGCGGCCCGCGGCATGCAAGACTTCCTCACGGAGACCCGTGGCTGGGACGTCGAGATCGCCGCCATCGGCGGCACGGCCCGGCTCGATTCCTGACGCCGCCGGCGGCAGTACGCCGCGGCTTCCCCAGCGCAGCGGAGAGCGGAAATGGCGAAGAAACCGAGCCCCCGACGGGTAGCCGCGAAGCCGGCGATCGTTCCCGGCGCGCCCGTCGAGCCGCGGCCCAAGGTGTGCAGCATCCTGCCCGACACCACGCTCGGCGACGATGTGGCGCTGGTGGCGGAGAACATGGAGCGGATCCTCAATTCGCCGAGCTACAGCCTCGCGCAGGAGGATCGGTCGCTGCTTGAGCGGCCTGAGATGCGCGGGGTGCGGATGCTCCTTGAGCTGGGCAAGCCGGAACTCGCCTTCCAGGCCGACAGCATCACCTCCACCGTGATCGTCTTCGGCGGCACGCAGATCGTGGAGCGCACGGCCGCCGAGCGGCGGCTCTCCGAGGCCCGCCGGGCGATCTCCCGTGCGGCCCAGCCGCCCGACGCCAAGCTCGCCCGGGAACTGCAGCGGGCGGAGCGGCTGCTCTCCTACTGCCGCTACTACGACGCCGCCCGCGAATTCGCCCGCCTCGTGTCGATCGACAACCAGTGCGACGACAAGCGCGACTACGTGATCATCACGGGCGGCGGCCCGGGCATCATGGAGGCGGCCAATCGGGGCGCGTTCGACGTCGGCTGCAAGTCGATCGGCCTCAACATCAAACTGCCGGCCGAGCAGCAGCCCAATCCGTTCATCACGCCGGAACTCTGCTTCCAGTTCAAGTACTTCGCGATGCGGAAGTTCCACTTCATCCTGCGGGCGGCGGCGGTCGTCCTGTTTCCGGGAGGCTTCGGCACGCTCGACGAGATGTTCGAGACGCTGACGCTGCGGCAGACGCACCGCATGCAGCCGGTGCCGATCATCCTCTTCGGCCGCGACTACTGGTCGCAGGTCGTGAACTTCCAGTTCCTGGCCGACAGCGGCGTGATCCAGGACGCCCACCTCGACCTGTTCAGCTACGCCGAGACGCCCGAGGAGGCCTGGCAGCAGATCCTCGACTTCCACGCCCACAGCGCGGCGCATCCGGCCTGAACGTCGCCCCCTTCCGCAGTCACCCCCACCGAGCGCAACCGTGCCGGACCCGCTTGCCTTCGTTCCGGGAGCCGTGGCCCCGACCGGCCGGGTGGCCCTCGTCACCGGCGGCGAGGGCGGCCTGGGGGCCGTGGTGGTGCGGGCGCTCGCCGCCAGCGGGCATGCGGTGGCGATCCACGCGCACGGGGCGCTCGATCAGGCCCGTCGGCTGGCCGACCAGCTCGCCGCCGCCGGCGTACCCAGCCTCGCCGTGACCGCCGACCTGCGGGACGAGGGTCCTCTGCGGACCCTCGTGCACCGCGTCACGGATCACTTTGGCCGCATCGACGCGGTGGTGACGTGCGCCGCCGTCGACCGTCCGGGCGGATTCGAGGATGTCACCGCCGACGATCTGCGGATCCACTTCGACGTGAACTGCATCGCCGCCTTCGTGGCGGCGCAGGAAGCGGCCGCCGCGATGGCCGGCCAGGAGACCGGCGGCGGCATCGTGCTTGTGGCCGCCGCGGCGGCGCGGCCGGTCGTCGGCAGGCTGGCGGCGTGCGTGAGCCAGGGGGCGATCCCCGCGCTGGCGCGGTGCCTGGCGGCGGAATGTGCGGAGCGGAACCCACGGGTGCGGGTCAACTGCGTGCTCCCCGGCCCGGCCACCAGCGGCGAGGCGAACCAGGTCCGCGTAGCCGGCGCCGTACTCTCGCTGCTGGAGAACGATCGCGTCACCGGCTCCTGTCTCGAGGTGGGCGGGGACGGGTGAGGGAGACGGCGACCGGCGTGGCCGCGGTCATGCCTGCAGCGCGGCGGGCGCGGGCAGGAGCACCGTGAAGGTGCTGCCTACGCCCGGCTCGCTTGCGACGTCCACAGT
>JBIJCD010000336.1:0-4337 GCA_044344895.1 Pirellulales bacterium
GTGGGCGCCCACTACGACCACGTGGGCTACGGCAACTCGAACAACAGCTATGGGCCGTTTGGGTTCGTCCACAACGGCGCCGACGACAACGCATCGGGCGTGGCGGGTCTCATCGAGATTGCCGAGGCCATGCAGCACCTTCCGCAGCGGCCGCGGCGGTCGATCCTGCTGGCCTTCTGGGACGGCGAGGAGAAGGGGCTGCTCGGTTCCTACCATTTCCTGCGGGTGCGTCCGGCTGGCCTAGCGGCGCTGCAGATCGTCTTTTCGGTGAACATCGACATGATCGGACGGCTGCGCGGCCAGCGGCTCGAGGTGTACGGCAGCCGGACAGCCGCCGGCCTGAGGTCGGCGGTCGTGCGGTCCAATAACCGGCCCGGTGCGGAGCCGCTGGAGCTCTTCTTCGACTGGGCGATCGAGGACGACTCGGACCACTACCCGTTCATCGCGGCCAAGATTCCCACCGTGATGTTCCACACAGGGCTGCACGACCAGTACCACAGGCCCAGCGACGACGTGCAGCTCGTCAATTTCGCCGGCATCGAGCCGATCTCCCGGCTGACGCTCGACTTCGTCACAGCGATCGCGGACGAGCCGGGCGCGGCCCGCGGCTTCCGGCCGGAGTGCCGCGGGGAAAACGACGCGACGAAACGCAGCATCGAAGCAGCAGCCAGCACGCCGCCCGCGCCGGTCGGTCAGGCGGTGCAGGGGCAGCGGCCGCGCTGGGGCATCGGCAGCCGCTCCGATCCCGGAGACCCGCAGGCGCCCGTGGTGGTGCGGGTCACGGCGGGCTCGCCGGCCAATGCGGCCGGATTGCTGGTGGGCGATCGCGTCACCGCGATCGACGGTCTGGAGGTCGTGGGCCAGGAAGACATGCTCGCCAGGCTGGCGGCCGCCGCGAATCGGGTGATCCTCGACGTGGACCGCAAGGGCCGGATCGTGCAGATCGCCATGCAAGTCGAGGCCCGCCCATAGGCGGCCCATAGGCGATCACCGGGGCTGCGGCCGGCACCGCGACGGACGGCGATCAGTCGTCGTCGTCATCGTCTTCGTCTTCCTCGTCGTCGTCTTCCCAGTCCTCGTCGTCGTCCTCCCAGTCCTCGTCCTCGTCTTCCTCGTCTTCGTCTTCCTCTTCCTCGGAGTCGTCGTCCGAGTCTTCGTCCTCGTCGTCGACCTCTTCCCACTCCTCGTCTTCTTCTTCGTCCTCTTCTTCGTCCTCGTCGTCTTCAAGATCCTCGTCGTCGTCTTCGAAGTCGTCCTCGTCGTCGAGATCCTCGTCCTCCTCGTCGTCTTCATCGTCCTCATCGCGAGCGGCGAAGATGCAAGGACGCAGTTCCGATTCGTCGTTCGACGGCACGTCGAACAAATCCTCGGCCACCAGGAGTTCGGGCAGTTCGCTCCAAGAGAAAACGTCGGCGTTCATCACCTCTTGATGCCTTCTGCCACTCGTCACAATCGTCACGGCATTGCCTCCTGGAGTCTGTTCACGCGGCCAGCGCCCCTGCGAGTGGACCGCAGCGACGGGTGAACGGATGAAACGGAACGAAAGACCAAGTCCTCAACGCGAACATCCCGAGCCTCGCCACGAGCGATACGACGGCAAGGATCGGACAATTCTGTACCCGATCGTGCGGAATCATCCAACTGGTCGCGAAAAATTACCGCGGGCGGCTTTCCGACCGCGATCGGAGTGGCGGCCCGCGGGAGACAAAGTGTGTCGCCCCGACGACCCCGGTGCAAGCCGCAGTGAGGCCGATCTCCGGCAGCGAAGCTGCCGGAAACCCCCCCAGTCCGCACCCGGCTCGAAAACGCTCAGGCGGCCGCCACGGTCGGGTCGTTTTCCGGCCCGTCGACCGGTCCGTCGCCGGATGCGATGGCGGGCAGATCCTCGATCCGCGGCAACCCGAAAGCCTGCAGGAAACGGCGGGTCGTGACGTAGACGTTCGGCCGGCCCAGGTCTTCCGTGCGGCCCCCGATGGCCACCAGGTCACGCTCCATGAGCTGCCGCAGCATCTCCTCGCAGCCGACGCCGCGGATGGCCTCGATCTCCGCCCTGGTCACTGGCTGCCGATAGGCGACGATCGCGAGCGTTTCCAGGGCCGCGACCGACAGCCGGGTTTCGGCGGGGGTGCCGAGGAGCCGCCGCACCCAGGGGCCGAACGGGGCCCGCGTCATGAGCGTGAAGCCACCGGCGACCTGCTCGACACGGAACGCGGATCCGGACGCCTGATGCAGCTGGGTGAGCTCGCGAAGAAGCGTGCGGGCCCGCGTGCCGTCGGCCAGGCCGGCGAGTTTCGCGAGCCGACGATGCGAGAGCGGTTCCCGGGCAAGGAACAGCGCCGCCTCCAGCCGCGCCAGTTCGTCGCTGCGGACGTGGGCCCCGGCTGCCGGCGGATCATCCAGGTCCGCCGCGGTGGTCGTCCGCAGCGAGCCCGGGCCGCTGCTGCGGCGGCGGGGCGGGGCATGCGCGAGCCGCCGATCCGGCGACCAGCGGCGGAGCAGACAGCGACTGCCGCCCTGGGCCTGCCGGTCGAGGAGTCCGCCGCGTGAGGACGATTTGCGTCGCATCGACGAGGAATCCGCAGGCGGCTGATCGGGTCTGCGCCGGAGTCAACGAAAACGCACGGGAGCGGCCTGTTCGACGGCGCCGGCAGTGACGACGGGCGGACGTGCGGCGGCCGCCCGCTGACGCCACGCCACGATCTGCTGCAGCAGGTTTTCGGACGCAGCGACGGGATCGGGTCCCGTCGCCTGGAAGACCCGCTGGAGCTGGCCGCTCGCATCCACGGGCACGCGGCACGAGCTGCTGTGCAGGCCCCCGCCTCCCGGCAATGGCTGACAGTCGAACGACACGGCACCCAGATCCTTCAGCTGCGACTCGATCGAAAGCTGATCACGGGCCTGCCGCGACCGGTCGGCCAGCCGCGTCACCGATGGGGGCGGCACGACGGGATCCGATGCGGTCTCGGCCACGGGACGCAGCCCGGCCGTCGCGGGGTCGGCGGCGGAGGTCGCGACGACAGCGGAAGTCGCCCGATCGATCTTCGTCGCCACCTGAGCGCCCGATCGGTCCGCGACCGGCGTCGGCGGGCCGGCCTCGGCGGTTCGTCCGAGCCAGTCGGCCAGCGTCACCCGCAGGTTGCGCCGCATGGCTGCCCTGATCTCGGCCGGAATGTGGTGCGAAAACATCGCCAGGAGCGGCACGACGAGCATGCACGCGACCAGCAGCAGGGCACGGAATCTCATGGAGTCGGACCGGTAGTGTGAGCGGGAACCGTGCGGTGGCAGCGTGGCTTCGGCGGCTTCCGCGACCGGCTGAAACGCCGGGGCATGACGGCTCGAATCCCCAGCCGGCCGCCGCGAGCACGGCCCTGGGCGGGGCGGAAGAGTAGCCACGCCACCCTGGGGCTTCAATCCGAAAACCGGCGGTTCGGGACTGTCAAACGCGACGCATTCGAATGCGGCCGGCGATCATTCGTCGCCAGGCGCGGTGTCGCCGAGCTGGGAGGCTTCGGGGGAATAGGCGATCCGCGTCGTCCTCCGCAGTTCCGCCACGAGCTGTCGGATCGCATCCTGGGCGGCGAGCTGCTCGAGCTTGGGCCGCAGCTGTTCCGGCGTGGCGGTGCCCGGCGTCACCTCCGTCACGGTCACGAGATGCACGCCGAACGGCGTGGCGAAAGGCTGCGACAGCCCGCCGATCTGGAGTGCGAATGCCTCGCGGGCGAAAGCCTCGTGGATGTCGCCGTGCCGTGGCAGGAAGCCGAGGTCGCCGCCGCGATGCCGGCTCGGTCCGGCGGAGTGGCGGGCTGCCGCCTCGGCGAACGAAAGCTCCTGCCGCAGGATCGCGGCGCGGATGTCGGCCGCCTTGCGCACCGCAGTGGCCACCGCGTCGTCCCCCTCCCCCACGTCGGGTCGCAGGACGACGTGGCTGACCCGCACGCGGGTGCCGTCGAGATCACGGCGGTGCTTCTCGAACGCCGCGTCGATGGCCGCCGCGTCGATCCGAGGCGCGACGAGCCGGGCGACCGCAAGGTCGAACTCGATCTGCTTCCGGAGGCTGTCGGCGTCGCCTCCCGACTGCTCGAGCATCTGCTCGAGCGATACGCGGCGGGAAGACTTGAGCTGCGCCCGCAGCTGATCGACTGCCGCCGCCACTCGCGCGGGCTCGACGGTGATGCCCGCGGCGGAGACGGCGGCCCGCAGAAGCCGCTCGTCGACGAGCCGCTCAAGTGCGGCCGCGGCGAGCGCCTGCCGCTGCCGACCGTCGACTGCCCGCAGGTCGACCCGCGTCCGCGCGAGGAAGGCCGTCAGGTCGGACCGCGTGATTGCCTCGTCGCCCA
>JBIJCD010000339.1:0-4319 GCA_044344895.1 Pirellulales bacterium
CGAAGCCTCGGATCTGGTGAAACACCTGCTCGGCGAATGCCTGCGAGAGCCCACGGCCGACCATGCCGTCGACCAGCCTGCGACGAAACTCGTCGATCACGCCCGGCCGCCGCCAGGCGCCCATCGCCCGGCGGAGCTGGTCGGCCTCGCCGGGCGTGAAGCCGGCCGCCACGACGGCCAGCCGCATCGCCTGCTCCTGGAAGAGGGGCACCCCGAGCGTCTTCTCGAGGACGGCGCGGATGGCGTCGTTTGGATAGACGACCGGCTCCTCCCCCGCGCGGCGCCGCAGGTAGGGATGCACCATGTCACCCTGGATCGGTCCGGGCCGCACGATCGCGACCTCGATGACGAGATCGTAGAAGCAGGCCGGACGGAGGCGGGGCAGCATGCTCATCTGCGCGCGGCTCTCGATCTGGAACACGCCCACCGTGTCGGCCCGCGAGATCATCTCGTAGACGGCCGGATCCTCGGCCGGCACCGTGGCGAGCGTGAGTCGCGGCCCGCCGGCCGACGCCACCAGATCGAAGGCCCGGTGGATCGCCGTGAGCATGCCAAGCGCCAGGCAGTCCACCTTGAGGATGCCGAGTTCGTCGAGGTCGTTCTTATCCCAGTGGATGACGGTGCGGCCATCCATGGCGGCCGGCTGGATCGGCACCAGGTCGCAAAGCCGGCTGCCGTCGCCCGCTCGCGTCATCACCATGCCGCCCACGTGCTGCCCCAGATGCCGAGGAAAGCCGACGAGCTGCCCGACGAGCGAGACCAGCCGCGTACAGGCGTCGGCGGCGGGATCGAGCCCCGCCTCCGCCAGCCGCTGCGGCAGCCGCTCCGCGCCGTCGCCCACGTCGAGCGCGGCGGCGATCCGCTCCACGCAGTCGAGCGAGAAGCCGACCGCCTTGGCCATGTCGCGGACGGCCGACCGCAGCCGGTAGGAGATCACCTCGGCGGTCATTGCCGCCCGGTCGCGGCCGTAGGTCTCGTAGATGTACTGGATCACCTCCTCACGCCGCTCGTGCTCGAAGTCGATGTCGATGTCGGGGGCTTCGCTCCGCTCGCGGCTGATGAACCGCTCGAAGAGCACGTCCATCCGCGCCGGATCGACCGACGTGATGCCGAGGCAATAGCAGATCGCGGAGTTGGCCGCCGACCCGCGTCCCTGGCAGAGGATGCCGCGGCGCCGGGCGAACCGCACGATGTCGAACACCGTGAGGAAGTAGGCCTCGTAGCCGAGCTCAGCCACGAGCGCCAGCTCGTGCTCGACGAGCGACCGCACCTTCGCCGGCACGCCGTCGGGATACCGCTTGGCCGCACCGCGCCAGGCCAGATCGGCCAGATGCTCCCGCGGCGTGCGGCCCGCCGGCACGTCCGCCTCGGGGTATTCGTACCGCAGCTCGTCCAGCGAAAACATGCATCGCCTCGCGACGTCCACCGACCGCGCGACGGCCTCCGGCACCGCGGCGAACCGCGCGGCGATCCGCCCACGGTCGTGCAGGTGCCGCTCGCCGTTGGCGAGCAGCCGCCCACGGATCTCCTCCACCGTGCCACCATGCCGCACGGCGGCCAGCGCATCGAAGAGCGGCAGCCGCGACCGCTCGTGGTAGCGGACGTCGCCGGCCGCCACGAGCGGCACCCGCGCCCGCCGGCCGACGGCCGCGAACCACTGCAGCCGCTCCTCGTCGTCCCCCTCGAGCGCCACCTCGGCCAACGCCACCAACCGCTCGCCGAACACGTCGCGCCATTGCAGCACCGCCTCGACCGCATCCCGCTGCGGCCCTTCGCCCTCCATGCCCGCTTTCGCCGCCGCCGCCAGCGGCACGCCGGCGAGCAGCCCCTCGGCATGCGAGGCGATGTCGTCGAGCGAGAGCCGGCATGCGGTCTCGCAATCGGCGGACGTCGACCGAGCCGCGCTGCTTCCCACGACGGCAGCATGGCCCTTCGTGAGGAGCCGGCAGAGGTTGGAGTAGCCGGCGCGGCTGGCCGCCCATACGACCAGTGGCATGCCGTCGACCGGCTCGAGGTGCGCGCCGACGATGAGCCGGATGCCGGGAGGCCCACCGGCGGCTGCCTGATTCGTGGCTGCCTGCTTCACGGCGCCGTGGGCCCGCACGATGCCGGCCAGCGTGGCACGGTCGGTGATGGCGATCGCCTCGTAGCCGAGGTCGGAGGCTCGCTGCACGAGCTCCTCGGGATGCGAACCGGCCTGCAGGAACGAAAAGTTGCTCGTGCAGTGCAGCTCCGCGTATGCCGGCTCTTTCATCGACGTTCCCCACGACTCCCGACGGCTCTCTCGATGCCCGCCCGTGATCCCGCGACTCAGGAAAACATGCCGTGCAGGAACCACGCGCCATCTCTTTCGCCGGCACGACGCGAGCCGCCCAGCCGCCGGAAGATCCAATAGCGGCCACCGTCGCTCGTCTCGACGACGTAGTAGTCACGGCGCACGGTCGGCCCGCGCCACCAGGCCGTCTCGATCCGCTCCGGGCCGTGGGCCTTCACGACCTCGCGCATCCGCCCCTCCAGCCGGAAGCCGGACGGAGGGCGAACCACCGCGGAGGGCTGCTCGGCGGGGCACGGCTCCGCCGTGGCCGCGACGATGATCGACTCCAATCGCACCGGCTGCGGCAGCATCCAGATCGGCCGTCGCTGCGGTGCCGCGGCGATGGCCGGGGAGCCGCCGTCCTGCCGCTGCGGCCCGCGCCTCCGCCGCACGGAGGAGGCCGCAGGCCCGGGCATCGCCTTCCTCTTCGTCGCCTGCATCGGCGGCACGGCCGCCCAGGCATGCTCCGGTTGGGCATCGGCCAGCGGCAGCGGCTCGAATACCGCCCGCCGGCCCAGCCGGCCCGAAAGCCGGTCGAGCAGCATGGTCACCTGCGTCCCCGCCCCCGCCGCCGCCTCGCCGAAGAGCGTCCGTTGCCGGCAGTCGGCCTGGCCGGCAGACACGACATCGACCGTGATCGCCGCGATCTCTCGCGGCAGCCGCAGCCGTGCCATCCGCAGCTGCACGAGTTCCACGACGTGCTTCACGCAGCTCGTCGGCTGGAACATTCCCACGTCGACGACCAGAGGCGCCGAGGGCTCACCGAGACCGATGGCCTGGCCACGGTCCAGCCGCACCTGCAGCGCCGTCACCCCCTTGCCGGCCGTGGCAAGCGAATCGAGGCACGCCTCGACGATCCGCTCGAGGATCGCGGCCAGGTCGTCCGCCGTCGTGTCGCGCAGCGAAAGTGGCATATCGAAGGTGTGCGTCGCGGTCGGCAGCTCGGCGGAGCAGGGGACCACCAGCGGCTCGGCCCGCTCGCCGGTGAACAGGGCCAGCCGCCGTGACAGCTGCGGATCGAAACGCGACGCGAGGCTCTTGCGTGGCAGCCGGGCGACGCCGCCGATCGTGCAGACCCCGACGCCCTCCAGCTGCGTCAGCACGTCGCTGCCGAGCCCCAATGCTGCTGCGGGCAGCGACCCCAGCAGCCGCAGCTGCCCGCCCGGGGGCACGAGCGACCACCGCCTGTGCCTCGCCCCACGCGAGCCCTGGGCCGCCGGCACCGGATCGCCAGGAATCGAATCAGTGTGGTGGGAGGCGGCCCACGCTGCCGCCGGCGTGTCGGCAATCGCAGCCCGCGCATGGATGCCCCGGACGGCCAGCGTCCACACGGCCGTCCGAACCAGCGGCCCTTCGCCACCGAAAAAATCGGCCGTCCCCGTCACGTCGACGTGCAGGCATTCCGGCCTCGATGCCTCGCCTGGCGGCGGCTGCTCGATCGCCACGATCGGCGCGAACCGGCGGCAGGAACGGGCCAGCTCCTCCAGCGCCGCCCGATCGGCCACGGGATCGTCGTAGTCGACCTCGGCCACCTGGCAGGCACGGGAGCCATATGCCAACGCCAGCACGGCCATTCCTTCGGCGAGCGACATGCCTTCATGGATGCGACCGGCCATCGCGACATTGCCGGCCGGCAATCCGATCCGATGCGGCGATCTGGGAGGAGCCGCCCAGGCCCACGACACAAGCTTCATCACGCCACGGCGTTCGCGACGGCAGACGAACACGGGCACCCGCCGCAGTCCGGGACGTTCAAGCAGCCGCCTCTGCACCGGCCACCTGGGCAGCCAGATCGTCAGGATGCGCGGCATTCGAGCCCCTCCCGTCCCCAATCGCGCAGTCGCGCCGCATCTGGCACGGTGGCCGTACGACGGCGGCCAAGGGACTCGCGGCCGCTGGCCATGTCGATGAACAGTTCGGTCGCGCGCTCATGCAGCATGGCCTCACCCGCCCAGGGACCGCCCACGAGCGACAGCCGCAGCCCGCGGACGGACGGCCCCGCCGA
>JBIJCD010000341.1:0-4316 GCA_044344895.1 Pirellulales bacterium
GCCGCCATTTCGGAAGTCGGTCAATTGTCCTTTGGAATACGCCCGCAGAAGCAGGGCTTCCGAAGCCGGCAGGGGGAGGGAGCACCTCCCTCGTCATCCGCTCCGTCTACTCACGGAACCTCGACTGGACGAGTTCCAGCCCCCGCCCCGGTGGCGGCATCTGCGCCGCGTTGTGCGACGGGTCGGTGATGAGCTTCGGAGGCCATCCACGGATCCACCTACGCCTGGATCCGGCGGCGGAACGACAGCCAGAACGCCCAGGTCACCGGCAACTGACCGGCCGGCGACCGGCACCGCTGTGCGTCGTCACTCGTCGTCGAGATGCAGCCGGTGCATGACGCGATGGACGAAGGGAGCGAGCACAAGCGACGCGGCGCCGATGAAGAGCAGCCCCGAGAAGAGCGCGTAAAACGACGCGAAGAGCTTTCCGGCCGGCGCGGTGATCGGGTCGACCGGTCCCATGCCGCCGAGGATCATCGAGGCGTTGACCAGCGCGTCGAGCCACGACAGGCCGCCCAAGAAGTGGTAGCCCACGACGCCCAGCCCGAGCGCCGCCCCAACCAGGAGCGCCGCCGCGGCGGCGTACCCGGCCACCCGGCAGAGAAACGAGTGGCGGGGCAGCAGCGGATCGGAACGATGCTCGAACATGCCGGAGAGCATAGCACCCGGCACCCTTGACCGAATCGCCGGCAGACCCCACAACCAGACAGACGGGGCCCCGCCATGTGGCCGAACGAGGGCCGCCACGATCTTCCCGACCCTGCGGAGGCATCGCATGCGTCGACCCACATTGTTCGAGCCGTGCACCATCGCGTCCTGCTTCCTGCTGGCGGTCGCGACGGCGATTCGCGCGGGGCAGGCCGCCGACTTTCCCACGCCTCCGAACACGGAAAAGGCGGCCGACCGGCCCATGGACCCGGCCGAGGTCTGCCGCACCGCCCGGCTGCCGGCCGGCTTCGCCCTGCAGGTCTTCGCCGCCGAGCCCGCCGTGCAAAACCCGATCGGCATCTGCACCGACGCCCGCGGCCGGCTCTGGGTGGCGGAAAACTTCACGTGGGCCGGGAACGGCCTGGGTGTCTGGGACGACGCTCTCCGTGATCGGATCACCGTGCTCGCCGACCGCGACGGCGACGGTCGGCACGACGAGCGGACGGTGTTCTGGGATGGCGGCACGCGGCTGACGAGCGTGGCCGTGGGGCTCGGCGGCGTGTGGGCGATCGACCTGCCGCACCTGCTCTTCATCCCCGACCGCGACGACGACCTCGTGCCCGACGGCCCCCCGGAGATCGTGCTCGACGGCATCGACGAACGGAGCGTGGGTCACACCCCGTGCAACGGCCTCACCTGGGGTCCCGACGGCTGGCTCTGGGCGCGGCACGGCATCCAGGGCACCTCGCGGATCGGCCCGCCCGGCGCCGGCGATTCGCAGCGGGTGCAGATCAACACCGGCGTCTGGCGGTATCACCCGGTCCGCCGGATCGTCGAGAAGGTGATGGACGGCATGACGAACAGCTGGGGCACCGACTTCGACGCCCATGGCGAGACGTTCGTCATCAACACCGTCATCGGCCATCTCTGGCACGCCGTTCCCGGCACCCACGTGGAGCGGATGTACGGCACCGACCTCGAGCCGCACGTCTACGACCTCGTGCCACAGGTGGCCGACCACGTCCACTGGGACACCGGCGAGAAGTGGAACGACATCCGCCACGGCGTCTCCGACAAGACGAGCGCCGCCGGCGGCGGCCACGCCCACATCGGCCTGATGATCTACCAGGGCGACAACTGGCCGGCGGACTACCGTGGTGGCGTTTACACGCTGAACCTGCACGGCCGGCGGATCAATCGCGACCTGCTCGCGCCGCAGGGTGCCGGCTACACCGCGCCCCACGGCCCCGACATGTGCTTCATCGCCGACCCCTGGTTCCGCGGCATGGATCTCGTCACCGGGCCGGACGGCGGCGTCTTCATCGCCGACTGGTCCGATACGGGTGAGTGCCACGACCACGACGGCGTCCATCGAACGAGCGGCCGGATCTACAAGCTCGTGCACGGCCAACCGCAGCCGCCGCCTGGCGTTCGTGGCGGCGACGAACGGCCGCTCGACGTGCGGCAGGACGAGTCGGCCGACCTTCGCCGGCACCTGTTCGCCGCCAACCAGTGGTGGAGCCGTGCGGCCGTGCGCGAGTGGCAGCGGCGGGCGATCGCCGGCGCCGATCTCGCCGCCGACGTCGCCTGGCTCCGCGATCGCGGCCGGAGCGCGGCCGATCCGCTCCAGCGACTGCGGGCGATCTGGGCGCTGGCCGCGATCGACGGCGGCAGTGGCACGGTCATCGGCGACGACTGGCTCGTCGCGACGCTCGACGACGCCGACCCGTTCGTGCGGAGCTGGGGCGTGCGGCTGCTGGTGGATGGGTGCAGCCCCGCGGGACGCCAGCCGTCGGCGGCCGTCGTCGAGCGGCTCGTGAAGCTGGCGGCGGCCGACCTGGCGCCGCCGGTGCAGCTGCACTTGGCGTCCGCCGTCGGCCGGCTGGCCGACCGGCCCGCCTGGACGCTCGCGCGGACACTCTGCAGCCACGACCGCTACGCCGCCGACCCACTCCTGCCGAACCTCGTCTGGTATGGCCTGGCGAAATCCGCCCCGCGGCATCCCGACGAGGGCGTGACGCTCGCCGCCACCGCCGCGCTGCCGCGGGTGCGGCGCAACCTGGCCAGGCTGCTCGCGGGCCGCGTCGACGAGCGGCCCGACCTCGTGACCGCGATCCTGGAGGCGGCCGCCGGTGGGGATGCGGCGCGACGGCAGGACCTCGTCGCCGGCGTCGCCGCCGGGCTCCGCGGCTGGAGCAAGGCCGCACCGCCGCGGGGCTACGCGGAGCTCTCCGCCCGGCTCGCCGCCTCGCAGGACGACGCCACGATCGCGCCGCTTCGCGAGCTCGACGTGCTCTTCGGCGCCGGCCACGGCATGGAGTCTGTGCGGCAGGTGGCCCTCGACGAATCGGCCCCGCCGGAGGCCCGCCGACAGGCGTTGCGGACGCTCGTCTCCACCGCGCCGCCGGACGGCGTCGCCATCCTCCACCGCCTGCTCTCCGACCGGGTCATGATCGCCGAGGCACTCGCCTGCCTGGCCCGCTACGACCATGCCGACACGCCGAAGTACGCGCTGCAGAAGCTCGGCATCTATGCGCCCGCCGACCGGGCGGCCCTGGTCGACCTGCTCGCCTCGCGGCCCGCCTACGCCGACGACCTGCTCGACGCGGTCGAGGGCGGAGCAGTTGGGCCGGAGGAGATCTCCGCCTTCCACGCCCGGCAGATCGCCGACTTTGGCGACCCGCGGCTGGCCGAGCGGCTGACGAAGCTCTGGGGGCAGGTCCGCGTCAGCGCCGCCGACAAGAAGGAGCTGATCGAGAAGTGGAAGCGGGATCTCGTGCCGCCGACCGTGGCCGCCGCCGACCGCAGCCACGGCCGGGCGATCTTCGCGCGGGACTGCGGCTCCTGTCACGTGCTGTTCGGCGAGGGGCGAAAGCTCGGCCCCGACCTCACGGGCTCCAACCGCCGCAACGTCGACTACTTGCTCGAAAACGTTGTCGATCCGGGGGCGAGCGTGGGCGCCGACTTCCGCGCGGTGTCGTTCGTGCTCGAGGACGGCCGGGCGATCACCGGCGTGATCAGTGCGGCCGACGATCGCACGGTGACTGTGCAGACGGCGCAGGCGACGGTGGTGCTCGACCGCCGTGACATCGCCGAGCAAACCCTGCAGCAGCAGTCGCTGATGCCCGATGGCCTGCTCACGAAGCTCTCCGACCAGGATGTCCGCGACCTGGTGGCCTACCTCACGTCGCCCGACCAGGTGCCGCTGCCGGCAGCGGCGCCCGGCAACTCCCCGGTCGGCCGATGAGGGCGGCTTTCATCCGACCGGGCACAATCTTCAGCCAGGTGGCCGTGCACGCATCGCAGGCAGGAGCGGCGCCGCGGTATCGGTGACCGAGACAGTCGCCGCCGCGGTCAGCGACCGATCTGCCAGCGGGCCTGCCGCAGCACCGACGTGTCGCCCACCTTCTCGTACCAGACGGTGAGCAGCGTGCCGTCGGCGAGTTCGACGGTCGACGGATAGCCGAGGTCGCCGGAGCGACCGTCGGCGGAAACCACGACCGGCCCGCTCCACGTGCGGCCGTGGTCGGTGCTGACCCGCGCCTGGTTGCCCAGGGGCGGCCGCCGGTGGCCGTAGGTCATGAGCAGCCTGCCGTCGCGGAGCCGCACGAGGTGCGAGGGGATGCCCCAGACGCCGATCGCAGCCGGTTTCGTCCAGGTGCGGCCGC
>JBIJCD010000340.1:0-4316 GCA_044344895.1 Pirellulales bacterium
CGAATACATCGCGGCCTGGCGGCAGGCGCGGGCCGACGATCCGGTCGGCATCTGTGGGCCGATCGGTCCGACCGAGCAGCTGCCTCTGGTCGCGCGGCTCGTCAACGAGCTGGGCCTCGACCTGCGGCACGCCCACTTCTGGGGCATGGACGAGTGGTATGAACACGGCCGCGAGGTGCCCGTCACGCACCCGCTCTCGTTCGAGCGAGCCGACCGGGAGCTCTGCTTCGACCGGATCCGCCCCGAGCTGCGAATGCCCGAGGCGAACCTCCACTTTCCCAAGGCCGATGTCGGCCCCTACGTGGCGAGCTGGGAGACGGCCCGATGCGCCGTCATGCAGGGCGGCCAGGGAGACATCAAGCACTGGGCGTTCAACGATCCACTCCGCCGCGTCGGGCAGTACCAGGATGCGCCGCCGACGCCCGCGGAGTATAGGGCGCTCTCGACCCGCGTGGTCGACCTCCACCCGGTGACGCTCGCCCAAAACGCCCGCACCAGCGGCGGCGGCAACATCACGATGGTGCCGATGCAGGCGATCACGGTCGGGCCGCTGCAGACGTGGAGGGCCGAGAAGGTGTCGATCTGGCATGCCGGCACCCACGACAACCCTCTCGGCCAGCGGCTCACGCCGCTGATGGTCTCGAAACGGATCGTCGACACGGCCGTGCCGATGTCGCTGCTGGCCGACCATCCCCAGGTGCAGTTCAATTACTTCCGGGGCGGTCTCGGCTCGTGTGCGGTCGAGATGCATTGACGAACGGGCATGCCGGCCGCCCGGGCGGCCATACGCAGGAGAACCAGGCATGAAGGTCACGAGGCGGGAGATGGTGAAGGGCGGCCTGGCGGCCGCGACCGCGCTGGCGTTTCCGGCCGTGGTCAGTGGCCGCAACCTCAACAGCCGGCTGCAGGTTGCCTGCGTCGGCGTCGACGGGATCGCGAATCTCGACATGGGGCGGATCGGCTCGCACCCCGCGGTGAAATTCGTGGGGCTGTGTGACATCGACGCCAACCGCTTCGGCAAGGCCGACGAAAAATTCCCCGGCGTGCGCCACTTCGCCGACTATCGCGAGATGTTCGCGGCGCTCGGCGACGGCTGCGACGCGGTGATCGTCGACACGCCCGACCACATGCACGCACCGGTGGCCGTGGCGGCGATGCAGAAGCGCAAGCACGTCTACTGCCAGAAGCCGGTCTCGCACACGGTGTGGGAGGCCCGCGAGATGCGGCTCTGGGCCGAGAAGACGGGCGTTGCCACGCAGATGGGCAACCAGATCCATTCCAGCGCCGAATACCGGCTGGCCTCACGGCTGCTCAAGGACGGCGCCATCGGCAAGGTAAAGGAGGTCTTCTCCTGGGCGGGCGTCACCGGCAACGAGCGGACGCGGCTGTTCGCACCGCCGGCAGCCACGACGGTGCCGGCGAACGTGAACTGGAACCTCTGGATCGGCGCGGCGCCGATGCGGGACTATGCCCCCGCCTACCATCCCTTCACCTGGCGCGACTGGCAGGACTTCGGCGGCGGGGCACTCGGCGACTTCGGTTGCCACATCCTCGATCCCGTCTTCACGGCGCTCGACCTCACGGCCCCGGTCTCGGTGCAGGCGAAGAACAGCGGCGTCAACGACCAGGTCTGGCCGACGCAGGAGACGGTCACCTACGTTTTTCCGGGGACGGCCTACACCGCCGGCGACACGCTCAAGGTGACCTGGATGGACGGCGGGCTGAAGCCGTCGCACAAACTGGCACGGATGCCCGGCGATGTCGACCTCCCACCGGCCGGCAGTCTGTTCATCGGCGAGAAGGGCTGTCTGGTGCTGCAGCACGTCGGCATGCCGAAGCTCTATCCGGTGGACCAGTACGCCGACTTCGCCATCCCCAAGATGGACGGCCGCGACCACTGGCACGACTGGGTCGATGCCTGCCTCTCGGCCGGGAAAACCACCGGCGGGTTCCACTATTCAGGGCCGCTCACCGAGGCGGTGCACCTGGGCAACATCGCCACGCGGCTGTCACGACCGGCGATCGACCCGGTGACGGGGCGGCTCGACGAGCAGCCCCGCGTGCTGGAGTGGGATGCCGCGGCGCTGCGGTTTAAGAACGCCCCCGAGGCCGACCGGCTGATCACGAAGCCCTACCGCTCCGGCTTCGAGGTCGCGGCCGCCCCCCGAGGCTGACGCAGACCCCGGCGACCGATCCTGCCGAATCCGACCGACCATATCGCGCTCCCGCCCGCTCACCTCCGAGGAGAAAGCAACTCCGTGCAGACCTACAACGTCGGAATCATCGGCTACGGCTGGGCCGCCACGGCCCACATCGCCGCCATCAACGCCACCACGCAGGGCCGGGTGACGGCCATCTGCTCCTCGCGGCCGCTCGACGCCGCGGAACTGTCCGCCCGATACGGGCGGCCGATCAAGGTCTATCGCCGGCTGGAGGAGATGCTGGCCGACCGCGACATCCAGGTCGTCGACGTCACCGGACTTCCCAGCCTCCACTGCGAGCAGGCGGTGGCGGCGGCGCGGGCCGGCAAGCACATCATCCTCGAGAAGCCGATGGCCAACACCCCCGAGGAGGTCCGCGAGATCGTCGCCGCGGCGAAGCAGGCTGGGGTGCGCGGCTGCGTCTGCTTCGAGTGCCGCTTTTCGAACCAGTTCAAGGCGACGAAGGCGGTGCTCGACGCCGGCCTGCTCGGCAGGATTCACTATGCCGAGGTCGACTACTACCACGGCATCGGTCCCTGGTACGGGCAGTTTCGCTGGAACACGGGCAAGAAAGATGGCGGCAGCGCGCTGCTCACGGCCGGCTGCCACGCGCTCGACGCGCTGCTGGGGCTGGTCGGGGGCAACGTCGAGAGCGTGTCCAGCCTGAGCACGAAGTCGGCCAGCGGCATCTTCGCGCCGTACGAGTACGACACGTCGAGCCTGACGATGGTGCGGTTCGCCGACGGCGCGATCGGAAAGACGGCGGCGATCGTCGACTGTCTGCAGCCCTACTACTTCCACATCCACCTGGTGGGCAGCGAGGGCAGCATCCTCGACAACCGCTTCCACTCGGCGAAGCTCTCCACCGACAAGGGCCACTGGAGCACGCTGTCGATGAAGATGCTCGACTCCGGCGACGTCAGCGACCATCCCTACCAGGAGCAGTTCCAGGCGTTCTTCGATTCGCTCGACCGCAACACGGACATGCCGCTCACGAGCTTCGCCGAGGCGGCCAGGACGTTCGACGTGATCTTCGCGTCCGACGCGAGTGCCCGGCAGGGGGGCGCGATGGTGAAGCCGGGCACGTGACCGACCGATGCCTCGGCACGCGGATGCCAGGCGGCGGGATCTCCGCGACCCCAACCAGGCCGAGGAGCCAAGCATGCCCAATCGTCGCGACTTCCTCACGTCGTCAGCCGGCATCCCTCTGCTGGCAGCGGCGGCCGGTGGCGTCGCCACCGCCGCGGATCCCGGCGTCATCGTGACGGAAAATTCCCGGGAGGGTGCCACCGACTGGCAGCTGACGCGGGTCCGGCTCGACCAACGAGCCGGCTTCCGGGCCGCCGACATCGAGGGCTATTGCTCGAAGCAGTCGGTGGCGGCGGGCGACACGATCGACATCTTCGTGAGCACGAGGCTGCCGGGCGAGTTCACGCTGGAGATTTTTCGGACGGGCTTCTACGGCGGCCGCGGCGCCCGGCTGATGAAGACGCTGGGGCCGCTTCCGGTCGGCCCGCAGCCGACGCCCGGCCCGACGCGTGGTGACCGCCACCTCCACGAGTGCGTGTGGCAGCCGGCAGTGCGGCTCCAGATCCCGGCCGACTGGGTCAGCGGCGTCTATCTCGGCCGACTCACCACGCCCGACTCGACCGGCCATGGCTACTGGCAGAGCTACGTCGTGTTCGTCGTCAAGGACGATCGGCCGGCCCACATCTGCCTGCAGTGTTCCGACAACACCTGGCAGGCGTACAACCGCTGGCCGAACGATTTCTCCGTCTACACGCACCCCAAGGGGAACCAGGGGCCGTGGGCCGACGTGAGCTTCGACCGGCCCTACGGCAAGTACGCACAGATCTACGAGCACCCGCTCTCGATCGGCTCGGGCGAATGGCTCTGCTTCGAGTTTCCCCTCGCTTTCTGGCTCGAGGAGCATGGCTACGACGTCAGCTACTGTTCCAACGCCGACATGACCGATCCACGGTATGCGCGTCCGGGACGGTTCAAGGCTTTCCTCAGCAACGGCCACGACGAATACTGGGACATCCGCGAGTATGAAAACGTCGTGAAGCTCCGCGACGAGGGCACAAACCTGCTCTTCTTCTCCGGCAATTCCGT
>JBIJCD010000252.1:0-5680 GCA_044344895.1 Pirellulales bacterium
CTGGCACAACTTCGGCGACACCACGCCGCTGGAGACCCAGCGGGCGATGCTGCGGACGGCCTTCGACCTCGGCATCACGCACTTCGACCTGGCCAACAATTACGGTCCGCCGTTCGGCAGCGCCGAGACCAACTTCGGCGAGCACATGCGGCGCGACTTCCGGCCGTATCGCGACGAGCTTGTGATCTCGACGAAGGCGGGCTGGGACATGTGGCCCGGGCCGTACGGCCAGGGGGGCGGCTGCCGGAAGTACGTGCTGGCCAGCCTCGACCAGAGCCTGGCCCGCATGGGTCTCGACTATGTCGACATCTTCTATTCCCATCGGTTCGACCCCGACACCCCGCTCGAGGAGACGATGGGGGCGCTGGCGACGGCCGTGCGGCAGGGCAAGGCGCTCTACGCCGGCATCTCCAGCTACTCGCCCGGCAAGACCCGCGAGGCCGCGGAGCTCCTGCGGCAGATGGGCGTGCCGCTGCTGATCCACCAGCCGTCCTACAGCATGCTCAACCGCTGGGTCGAGGCGGAATTGCTCGACACACTCCGCGCCGAGGGGGTGGGCTGCATCGCCTTCAGCCCGCTGGCGCAGGGGCTCCTCACCGACAAGTATCTCGGCGGGATTCCGGCCGACGCTCGAATCAACCGGCCCGGCGGGCAGTCGCTCATGCGATCGCACCTGAGCGAGGAGAACCTCGCCCACGTGCGGGCCTTGAACGAGCTGGCCCGGTCCCGCGGGCAGACGCTTGCGCAGATGGCCGTGGCCTGGGTACTCCGCCAGCCGCAGGTGACATCGGCGCTCATCGGCGCGAGCCGTCCCGAGCAGATTCGCGAGCTGGTGGGGGCGCTCGACCGGCTCGACTTCAGCGCCGGCGAGCTGGCCGCGATCGACGCCCACGCCGTCGACGGCGGCATCAACCTCTGGCTGAAGCCCTCCACCGACCAGCGGCCGTAGCAAGGATCCACCGCATGCGGCGGTGCCCGCGGGCGGCCCCGGGCAGCCGGTCAATATCGCAGCCCGATGCCGACGTTTGAAAAGCAGTCGGGGCTCGAGTCGTTGATGCCCCAGCCGACCCGGATGCCGATCTCGAGGTCTGCGGTGACGAGCACGTGCCCGCCGATGCTCGCGAGCTGCAGGTCGACCGGCTCCTCCTTGCCCGTCGAGAAGATGCCGAAGTATTCGGCGTGCACGTTCCAGCGGTCGCCGACCGGGATCTTGAGGACCGTCGACGGCGCCCACTGGTTGAAGGCGTCGCCTTCGTCGTAGCCGGTGCCGTAGCGAAACGCCGAGTTCCACATCCAGCCGTTGGCGAACGTCCAGCCGAAGGCCTCGCCCACGACTACGGTCGACTCGGTCGTCGGCCCGTAGACCGGCGTGTAGCCCTGCACCACGCAGGCCGACTGCGGCAACCAGCCCGACTGCTGCGAGGTCTCGACCTTCGTGCCGTAGAGGATGCGGCTCTCGTATTCGGCGACGGTGTCCTCGCCGCCGAACTCGGTGCCCGACACGGTGCCTGGCCCGCCCGCCTCGTAGTTGTAGCCGAGACGGAGTTCGACCTTGTCCGAGATCCCGTGGCGCAGGAGCAGCTCGGGCACGCTGTGGGCCTCGGGACCCGAGCGGTTGTCGATGAACGAGTAGGAGGCTTCGAGGATCGAGAGCCCGGCGCCGGTCGTGGTGGTCGCGAACGTGAACGAGTCGCGGTCGGTCTCGAGTTCCCGGGGCTCGCGGACATCCTGGCCGCGGGACGCGCGCGGCAGGCCGACCGCCGCCAGTAGGGCGCATGCAGCGGCAACGGGCAGCAGGCGATGCAGCTTCATGAGCCAACGCGCCGACACAGCGGGATCGGACGGTCGAGGGAGCGGGAGCACCTCCAGCGTTATCGGTAGCAGCGGGCCTGGACACGCAGTCGTGCGCTGGTGGGGCACGGGGGCGGCCGTTCAACCTCCCCATCTTCCGACGGCGCTGCCGGGAAACGGGGGTCGAGCGCCCGTTGCCCGAGGGCGCACGCGTGGATCAACGGAAGCGGCGGGTATCATCTGCACTCGGCACGACTTCCGAACGATCCGCCGCGGAGGGGCATTCAGTCGCCTGAAGGCATGAGCACGAGCATCGAGCTGGCGCGAGGCGTGGTGTTGCTCCTGGCAGCCGCATCCGCTGCGGTGGCACAGCCGTCCGCCGCGCGGCCGACGCTGCAGATCGTCAACGGCACCGCGCAGCCGGTGGACGTGCTCTGGCTCGAGCCCGGGGGTGGGCGGGTGCCCAACGGCACCGTCCCGCCGGGTAGGGACACGCGCATCGCCACGACGATCGGCCATCGCTTCGCCATCGTCGGGCAGGACGACGGATCCGAGACGGTCGTCACGAGCGAGGTGCCCGTCCAGGCGTTTCGAGTCGGCGGCGTGCCAGCCTTCTACACGCAGCGGGTCGAGGCCCACGGCTTCCCGATCGTGGCATCGGCCCGTGTGAACCGCTTCGCACTCGAGGAGGCGGCCCACCTCGTGAACCTCATGCTGGCGAAGCGGCCCGACGTGCGCGAGGCGATGATCAGGAGCGGGTCGCGGATGTGCGTGATGGCGTGGGATGAATTCACGACCGACCTGCCCGATTTCGCCTGGCTTGGCAGGCGGGAGATGCCGGAGTTTCCCGGCATCCCGGGAAAGGACTACTGGGATGCCCGGGCCCGTGGGCTGGGCGGCAGCGAAACCGACCCGCT
Organism: Pirellulales bacterium; assembly: GCA_044344895.1. Lineage (GTDB taxonomy): Bacteria > Planctomycetota > Planctomycetia > Pirellulales > UBA1268 > CAMCQY01. Next base: position 2,709 of record JBIJCD010000252.1, read on the forward strand.
GTGCTCCTGTGGTGAAGAAAACCTGCTCGGCTACCCCGGCGATCCCTACTCGACCGAATGCATCCTCATCCATGAGTTCGCCCACCACATCCACCTGCGCGGCATGAGCAACGTCGATCCCACGTTCGACGCACGGCTCCGAGAGACCTACGGCGCGGCGATGAGGGCGGGGCTCTGGACGGGGAAATACGCTGCCACGAATCACCACGAGTATTTCGCGGAAGGGGTACAGTCGTGGTTCGACAACAATCGCCACGACGACCACGACCACAACCACGTGCACCTGCGATCGCAGCTCGTCGCATACGACCCGGGCCTCGCCGCGATGTGCCGCGAGGTCTTCGGCGACACCGAGATCGCCTATACGAAGCCAGCGACGCGGCTGCGCGGGCACCTGGCGGGCTACGATCCGGCGGCGGCGCCGACGTTCGTGTGGCCGCCCCGGCTCGAAGAGGCGAAGAAACGAATCGCCGCGGCGGCCCGGGCCCGCGACGCAGCGGCCAACGGCGGGAAGACCGGCGACCCGTCGGGGCGGAACGGTCCGTAGGGCAGTTGGGAAACCCGTCGCCGCGCGCGTTCGATCACGGGGCGGGCACGATGTCGCATGGGCCGCGGTTGCCGCGGCACGCGCGGCCTAGCCCAGCAGCGCCCAGGCTTGGCGAACCGTCACGAACAGGCCCCAGCCGAGCGGCAGGGCGACGAGCAGCCAGAACCCCGCAAGCAGGGCGATGTCGATGCCGCGGAGCGACGGGCGCGGCGCGGATGGCAAGACGGTGGGGGCCGCATGCGCCACCTGGGCCGTGTCGGCGGTCGCTGCTGCTGTCCCGGGCAAGCCGGCCACGGGTCGCACCAGGGCGTTGCAGATGAAGCCGGCGCCGAGCAGTCCGGCGAGCAAGTACATCGTCTGGTCGTAGGCCCGCCCCTGGGGCACGCCCGCCGCCACCTGCTGCGCGTTGATGGAGTTGACGAGCACCGGTCCGAGGATGCCGGCGACACTCCAGGCCGTCAGCAGCCGGCCGTGGATCGCGCCGACGGAGCGGGGGCCGAACAGGTCGGCCAGGTAGGCCGGGATCGCGGCGAACCCGCCGCCGTACATCGTGAGAATCAGGCAGAGGATGCCGCAGAAGATCGGAATGCTGCCGGCCCGGCCGGCCGCGGGCACGGCGGCGTAGAGAACCGCGCCGAGGAGGAAGAAGACCGCATAGACGGCCTTCCGCCCGAGCGTGTCGGAGAGCGTCGACCAGAAGAAGCGGCCCACGATGTTGAACATGCTCAGCAGCCCGGTGAAGCCGGCCGCCATGGCCGCCACGCGGCCGAGCTGGCCGGGATCGAGCCGCTCGAACGGCACATCCTCGCCCAGCAACCGGCCGCCGAACATCTCCTGCAGCATCGGCGACGCCATGCCGATCACGCCGATGCCGGCGGAAACGTTGAGGCAGAGCAGCATCCAGAGCAGCCAGAATTGCGGCGTGCGGCAGGCCTCGTCGGCCGTCATGGACGCCGCGGCCGGCGCGACGGCTCCGGCCGCCCGCCAGCCTGCCGGCGTCCAGCCGTCGGCCGGCACGCGGTAGGCGAGCGCGCCCAGCATCATGAAGACGAAGTAGACGGCCGCCAGGACGAGGAAGGTCTCCCAGACGCCGACCGAGTGGGGGCTGGCGAAGTGCTTCATCAGCCGGTCGGCCAGCGGCGAGCCGATCATCGCGCCGCCGCCGAATCCCATGATGGCCATGCCGGTGGCCATGCCGCGCCGGTCGGGAAACCATTTGATGAGCGTAGACACCGGCGAGATGTAGCCGAGCCCCAGGCCGATGCCGCCGATCACGCCCGAGCCGAGCCAGATGATCCAGAGCTGATGCAGGTACACGCCGGCAGCTGAGATCGCCAGGCCGCCGCACCAGCAGCAGGCCGCCACGACGCCCGCCTTCCGCGGCCCCGCCTTCTCCAGCCAGGTGCCGAACACGGCGGCGCTCGAGCCCAGGAAGACGAAGAACAGCGTGTACATCCAGCCCAAGAGCGGCTTGTCCCAGTCGCACGTCGTGGTGGTGAGCTTGTCGAGGAGCGACATGCCGTCCGGACAGGTGACCGGTGCGGTGATGCCGACAGCCCGGGTCAGCGGCAGCCAGAATACGGAGAACCCGTAGGCCATCCCGATACAGAGATGGATGCAGAGTGCCGCCGGCGGCACGAGCCAGCGGTTGAAGCCCGGGCCGGCGACGGTCCGCTCGCGGTCGAGCAGAGCGAGAGGAGACGGCATGGCGATGGCTCGGAGACGCGGCGCCAGCACGGGTCGACAGCGGTGTCGCCCCGCCCCGCCATGCGATGCGGGCAGTAGAACGGTGCCGGCGGGGTTTTGCAATGGATCCGGATGATGCCAGAATGCCATCCACGGTCTCAGCAACGTGCCGGGCCGTTCCCGCGACACCATGCACGGAGCCCGTCGATGAGATCGTGTTTTCAATCGGACGGTGCGTCGGTGGCGTTGCGGATCGCGGCGATCGCCGCCGTGCTTGCAGTCGTCGGCCACGAGATCGACGCATCCGGTGCCGAGGCGGAGTTTGCGGTGGCCGAAGCGGCCGACGGAGGCGCGGTGGTGACCGTCGGTGGGCAGCCGTTTGCCTCGTACGTGGTCGACCAGGGCAACAAACCCTACCTCTGGCCGATTCATGGTCCCGGTGGGCCGCTCATGACCCGGTCGTGGCCGATGAAGGACGTGCCCGGTGAGAAGCACGACCACCCGCACCAGCGTGGGCTGACGTTCGGCCACCAGGGCATCAACGGCACCGACACCTGGGCCGAGCCTGCCACCTATGGGCAAGGTGAGAAGCAGCGCGAGGCGGCCGCGAAGCTGGGGCGGATCCGCCACCGCGGCTACCTCAGCCTCGTCGGGGGCACGACCGGCGTCATCCACGCGGCGAGCGACGTGCTCGATCCAGCGGGCAAGCCGATTCTCGCCGATGAGCGGCGGTTTACGT
>JBIJCD010000205.1:0-6681 GCA_044344895.1 Pirellulales bacterium
AGCGCACGGCGCGGTCACGCTCGCCGACATGAAGGACGCCGGTCTTTCCATTCGCGTCCCGGAGAGCATGACGGTCGACGCCAAGCAGGGGGGGGCGATCGTCAACAGTGCCGGCCAGCGCGACGCCGACGCGTGGGCGAAGCGGGCCGCGTGGTGCGACTACAACGGGCCGGTCGACGGCGGGCGTCTCGGCATCGCGATCCTGAACCATCCCTCGAGCTTTCGCCATCCCACGCCCTGGCACGTCCGCACCTACGGCCTGTTCACGGCCAACCCGTTCGGTCTCCAGGCGCTCGACCCGTCGGCAGGGAGCGGCGCGATCACGCTCGAGCAGGGTGGCCGGATCAGCCTGCGGCACCGCTTCGTCTTCCATCGCGGCGACGAGAAGGAGGCGGGCATCGCCGCCGCCTACGAGAAGTACGCACAAGAACCGCGGCCGTCACTCGGCGACGTTCAGGGAGCGGTCCTCCATGCCGACCCGCTCCCTGGCGGTTTCACGAGCCTCTTCAACGGCAAGGACCTCGAAGGCTGGCAGGGCGACGTCAGCGGCTACGAAGCCGTCGGCGGCGAGATCCGTTCCAAGAAGGGCGTGGGCGGCAACCTGCTCACGACGCGGGAGTTCGCCGACTTCGTCCTGCAGTTCGAGTTCCGACTCACGCCGGGTGCCAACAATGGCCTCGGCATCCGCGCGCCGGAGAAGGGCGACGCCGCCTTCGCCGGTATCGAACTGCAGATTCTCGACGACGGCCACGAGAAGTACGCGAAGATCCAGCCCTGGCAGGTTCACGGCTCTATCTACGGCGTCGTGCCGGCGGCCCGCGACTGCCTCAAGCCGGCCGGCGAGTGGAACACCGAGGAGGTGACCGTGCAGGCGTCACGGATCACGGTCGTGGTCAACGGCAAGCAGATTCTCGATGCCGACATCGCCCCCTACCGCGACGGCAAGCCCACCGTGGACGGCAAGGACCATCCGGGCCTCGCGCGGACGACCGGCCGCATCGGATTTCTGGGCCACGGCGACGAGGTGCACTTCCGCAGCATCCGCATCCGCGAGCTGCCGCGGTAGGCGGCCGCTCTTCGCGGTTCCGGCCCTGCGGGTCGCAACGCGTGACAGCCTCCTGCCGGGGGCGGCGGCAGTCCCATGTCCCCGGCGGCGAAATGGGGCGTTTTTCACGCCCGATTGCTCTCGTTTGGTGCCGCGGTGGCCGGTATCCTCCTCGCCCGCCGTCGAGCAAAAATCAGGGAGCCGCAGCATGAGCCGCGTGGACCGACCGAGCCGGGTGGATCGCCGCACGTTTTTCCGTCGGGGGCTGGCGCCGCTGTCGCTGCTTGCCGCCGCCGGCGGCTGCCGCAGCATGCAGTTCGCTCGCGTGATGACGCCCGGCGAGGAAGGCATGATCGGCAGCCACCAGGCCGGCCAGGAGACGTTTACGCCGCTGGTCAACGACGCCGTCGCGAAGCTGCTCGCCCGTCACGTGGAGTCGGCCGTGCAGCAGGTGGCCTACGTCGAGGGGGCTGAGCCGCTGCCGCCGCCGACGAAGCGGGTGTGTTTCGTCGGCGTCGAAAACAAGAGCGCCGAGGAGATCGGCGACTTCAAGGAGCAGATCTACCAGGCGATCGACGCCCGCATTCTCGAATCGCAGGTGTTCCAGTCGGTCAACCGCCGCTTCGTGGACGCCGGCCTCCGCGACACGCGGCTGCGGCCCGACCAGCTGCTCGTGCCGGAGCACATGCGGTCGTTCGCGGTTCACATGGAGCAGCAGGGGCAGCCGATCGACTACCTGCTCTACGCCACGATCACTTCCGGCACGACCCAGCAGAACCGCGACTACCAGCGGGACTACGTGCTCACGCTCGAGCTCGTGGAGGTGGGCACCGGCAGCTACGACAAGCAGTCGGCCGAGCTCAGCAAGGGCTATCACCACAGCCGCCTCGGCCGCTGGCGGGCCGCACACTCGTCCTCCCCATGAACCGTCGGCTCGGAAGCCTCGCCGGCTGCTGCCTCGCCGCCGTCGCACTGTTCGTAAGCGGCTGCGCGACGCACATGGTCCGCCTGCAGCCGGTGCGGACGGCCTTTCAGCGGGGCGACGTGGCCGAGGCCGACCGTCTCCTGGCACGCGAGATCGACTCGGGGTCCGAGGACGATCTGCTGCTGCTCGACCGGGCGATGGTGGCGCTGGCGGACGGACGGCCGGTCGACGCCGAGCGGATGCTCCGCCAGGCCCGCGACGGGCTCGATCGCGTCGAGGAGGAGAGCCAGGCGGAGACCGCCTGGTCGATGCTCGCCGACGACCAGGTGCGGGCCTATTCGGGCGAGGACTACGAGAAGGTGCTCGTGCGGGCGATGCTCGCGCTGGCGAACCTCGTGCAGGACGGCGACGACGCCGAGGCCTACAGCCTGCAGGTAATCGACAAGCAGCGGACGATCATGGCCGCCGCCGCGCAGCCCGACGGCACGAACCCCAAGGCCGCCTACCAGCAGGTGGCCCTCGCCCCCTACCTGCGCGGCATCCTCCGCGAGGAGACCCACCGCGACTACGACGACGCCGCCCGGCACTTTCGGCTGGTGACGGCCTGGCAGCCCGATTTTCGGCAGGGGCCGTTCCATCTGGCCCGCGCGACAGGCGGCACCCATTCCCGCCCCGGCCACGGCGTGGTGCACGTCTTCGCGCTCGTGGGCCACGGCCCGTTCAAGGCCGAGGCCGAGGAGGTGCCGACCAGCACATCGCTCCTCATCGCCGACCAGATCCTCAGCACGCAGCTGCAGAGCTCCCTGCCGCCCACGGTCGCGCCGATCAGGCTGCCGAGGATCGTCGCCGCGCCCGGCGTCGCCGGCAGCGTGCAGGTGGGTGTGGGCGACTGGGCAGCCGGCCAGACGGAGACGATCACCAGCGTCTCGCAGATGGCGATCGGCCAGCAGGAGGCGATGCTCCCGCATCAGCTGGGGCGGGCAGTCGCCCGCCGCACCGTGAAGAAGGGCACGATCTACGGCGTGAAGCAGGGTCTCGGCATGCGGAATGGCCTGCCCTCGGTGGCGCTCGACCTCGCCGGCGTGGCCTGGGAGGCCTCCGAAGCCGCAGACACGCGGTGCTGGAGCCTGCTGCCCGACCGGATCCAGGTGCTGCGTCTGGAACTGCCGGTCGGCACGCACGCGATCACGCTGCGTCCGCTGGATCATGGTGGGCGGCCGCTCGGCGAGCCGGTGCCGCAGAGCGTGACCGTGTCGGACGGCCGCAACAGCTACGTCCTGGTGCAGGCCGGCGATGCCGGCTTCGTCGGCCGCCCGCTGACGAGCAGCCCGTAGATTGTGCCGTGACGTCAGGCATCCCCGAACGAGCCGAAGATCTCGATCATCGCCGCCGCCTGTGCGGGGCCGATCCGCTCGGTGCGACGGGTGGCCTGCGACACGCAGGTCTCGTAGAGCAGCCGCGGCTCGAGTGCGGCCAGGCCGCGAAACCGCCGCACCACGGCTGCGCCGCTGTCCCGCTCGCGGGTGGCGAGGGCGAGCAGGTCCTCCTCGGAGCAGGCGTGCCGCGGCGGACCGCCCTCCGCCGAAATGACCTCGCCCCACGGGGGCCTCACGATCTCGATCGGGCCCGCTTCGAGCAGCGGCCGCATCCAGCGGTGGAAGAACATGATCAGCAGCAGCCCGCAGTGGATGCCGTCGGCGTCGGGGTCCATGAGCAGCAGCACCTTGTCGTACCGCAGGCGGGCTGGGTCGCACGATTCCCCCCAGCCGGCACCGAGCCCGTCGATCAACGCGGAGAAGAACGGCTGCGCCGCCACCCGCTTCGGTGTCGCCTTCAGCGCGTTGAGCGGCTTGCCCTGCATCGGCAGCACGGCCTGCGTCTCGGTGTCGCGCACGCGGCCTACGGCCAACGCCGCCGATTCCCCCTCCACGACGAAGAGTTCGAGCGGGGCGTCGGGCCGCCGCGGCCGGCCGGCGGTGTGCGCGGTGCATTCGACGAGCCGCACCGGGCCGTGGTGGGGATGCCGCGTCATGGCAGTGCAGTCGTCGCGTCGGGATTCGCTGTGTGCCGACCGCGTCACTCCGGCAGCGGCTTTCCGCGGGTCTCCGGGATCAGCCAGACGAGGAAGAAGCCGATCAGGTAGATCGCCGACAGCGTCAGGCCGGCCCTCGGGAAGGCGTCGAGTTCGGCGCGGGCCGGATCGAGCCCGCGGGCAAAGTAGGCGATCAGCGGCGCCGTCTGCAGCGAGCCGATCGCGGCGAGGACGCGGCCGAAGTTGAAGGCGAAGCCCTGGGCCGTCGTGCGGACGACTGTGGGGAAGAGCTCCGGCAGCGCCAGCGGAAACCAGCCGTAGAAGCCGGCGGTCGTGGTGGCGGCCAGGAACGAGGCGCCGAGGAATGCCCAGTTGTAGCCCGTGTTGCCGCGGTAGAGCAGGGCGATCGTGGCCAGCGAGGCGAGGCAGAGCCCCGCGTAGACGATCCGCCGGCCGAAGCGGCCGGCCAGGAGCGCCACCGCGAGCGTGCCCACGATCGCACCGATGCTCGTCGCGATCTGCGTCGTCTCCTTCACCTGCCAGCCCGGCTGGCCGCCGGCGGCGACCGCGGCCTTATCGAGGCCGATGGCCCACTTCGGCAGCCACTGCGTCGAGCCCCAGGTGCCCATGAGCGCCACGCCGGAGAGACAGGCCGCCAGCAGCATCGTGCGGACGATGCGGCCACGGGCCTCGGGGGCGATCGAGCCGGCGGCTTGTGCCCGCCGCAGGTAGCCCAGCACCGGCAGGAGGAACCCGCCGAGCGCCAGGAGGAAGGCGGCGAGCGTCACCGCGGCGCCCGCGGCTCCGCCCCAGGCCGTCGCCAGGCCGCCAGGCATCCAGACCGCCACGATGCCGAGGACGGCCAGGCTGCCGACGAGCACGCCGAGCAGGTCGCGGGTGGCCCAATGCGAGGTGCCGCCGTGGGCCCGCGATTCCTCCCAGCGGGCCGACTCGGGCACCGCCATGCGGATGAAGAAGACGAGCAGTCCCGGCACGGCCCCGGCCATCATCAGGAGCCGCCAGGCGTCGCCCCTGGTCAGCCAGTCGACGGTGTCGGCGGAGAGTCCCGCCTGCACGAGCCCCGCCTGCGCCGCACCGGCGATCCGCGTGAGCATGATGCTCACGAGCGCGACGAGCAGATAGCCGGCGTTGGCCGCGGCGCCGATGAGCCCGGCGAGGAGCGGCCGCGAGGCGTCAGGCCACAGCTCGCTGACGAGCGCCACGCCGAGTGCCCATTCGCCGCCCATGCCGAGGCTGGCGATGAACCGGGCCGCGGCGATCTGGAGGGGGGTCTGGGCCAGGCCGCACAGCCCCGTGAACAGCGCATACGTAAGGATGCTCAGGCTCATGGCGCGGACGCGGCCGATGCGGTCGCCCAGCCAGCCGAAAAACACGCCGCCGCAGGCCGCGCCGACGAGGAACACGGCCATGATCGATCCGAACCAGGCGGTCGCCGCCTCCTTGCCGGCGGCACCGGCGAGCAGGTCTTCGAGTGCCCGCGGCCCGACGAGCGGGAAGAGCCCCATCTCGAACCCGTCGAAGAGCCAGCCGAGCAGCGCGGCAAGCAGCGCCGCGTTGCGGCCCCGGTGAGCGGTGTTCGATCCCACGACGGCGTGCATGCCTGATGTCCTCACGGGTGCCGATGTTCCGGCCGCCAACGGCCAGCGAAAACGTAAGCCTACCCATCCGCCCGGACGGTCCGCCACCCGACCGCATGCAGGCGGCCGAGCCTCACGTGGCGGACTTCAGGAAGTGGAAGGCGTAGAGCTTGGCCGATCGCATCTTGAACCGCAGCCGGACGGGTGTGCCGGATACGCCAGCCAGGTCCGGTCCCGTCCTCCACCACACTTCCTGGGCCGTGCCGTTGCGATCGATGGACACGGCTTCGTCGAGCGAGTGGCCGGGCAGCGGACGGCCTTCGGTGTCCTGAAGCTCGACCCAGATCTCCCCGAGGCCGCCGCAGTCGGCATTGAGCACCAGGCGGTCGCCCGCGAAGACGACGGGCGGCGTGACCAGCTCGCCGCCGTCGGCGCCGGCATCGGCGGACATGAAGCCGTCGAGCCGTTGCACGGTGCGGAAGACGGCATCCTCGCCCCGGATGCCCCACTCCCGCGCCGTGTCCGCGGCGATGTGGGTGCGTTGTCCGCCGACGTAGTACTGATACAGCGCGTCGCCACGGCGCAGCATGCCGATGCCCATGATCTGCAGGCCGCAGTCGGGATCGCCCTCGGTGCCGCGTCGGTCGCGGATCAGGCCAGGCCGTAGGTACGGGACGCGGTGCCGCGTGAACGTGACGCCGTCCCGGCTCACGGCCAGCTGCACTTCGAACAGGCCGTCGCCGGAGGCCTCACCGCGGAGGTCGCGGCCGTGGCTGTCGGCCCGCCCGCCGCGGGCGCCGTAGCCGTAGGACCGGAACAGCGAGGGAAACGCCAGATACGCATCGTCGGCGTGCGGGTAGAGGTGCACGCAGGGGTTGTAGACGTCGGTTCGCGGCGGGTCCCGCTCGTCGGCGGCGAGGACGACGTCCATCTCGTCGAAGATGTAGCTGTAGCAGCCCGTCGTGGTACCCGCGGGCCGGTCCGGATTTCGCCGGAACGGCCAGGGCATGTCGAGCAGGTTCGCGGTCTCCGTCCGGCACACGACCCGCTTCGAGCGGTGCGGGGATCCAGGGTTCATGGG
>JBIJCD010000481.1:0-2887 GCA_044344895.1 Pirellulales bacterium
GCGGAGGTAGGCGACGTAGCGATCGCGGCGGGAGTCGTAGAGCACCTGGTTCTGGGTGTCGCATGCGAACGGCACGGCCACCTTCGGCACCACCTCCCACCGCAGGCCGTCCCTGGATCGGAAGAGGTACATCGCGCCGCTGTATTCGCCCGGCCGCTGCCTGCCGTCCACCGGCGGCATGTCGTCGGTCGTGATCGGCACGAGACCCGGACCCCAGGGGCTAGCGGTCGCGGCCGAGTTCAGCACGCCGAAGATCGCCTTGAACGCGCAGCCATCGGCAGCGTTCGGGTCGATGAACACCGTTCCCTCGGCTGCAGCCGGCAGGGCCAGGCAGGGGGACGTGTCGCCCTGCTGCCCCGGAGGCCGCCACGTCAGGCCGTCGTCCGACGTCACCACCCCTACGCCGCCCGCGGTGAAGTAGTACAGGAAACAGACCCCCTCGTGCTCGACGACGCTCACGTAGCTGTATGGGCGGATCGGACCCTCGATCGGCTGCCCCGGGGCGGGAGGGTTCAGCGTGAGTGTGACGCCCTGCGACCGCGCGATGAAGCGGTCGTCGATAAAGAGCTGCCGGCGGTCGCCGATGTCGCGGGCCTCGGGCCCCGATGCGGCAGCCGCCCGCAGCCCGGAAGGCTGCTCAGCCCGCAGGCGGAGGGCGTCGAGGCCGGCAACGGCGACGCCGCCGACGGCGGATGCCAGCAGGCTGCGGCGGCCGATCCGCATGAGGCATTGCTCCCGCATGCTTCAGGATGCTCCGGGGCGACGCTGGTCGCTCAGGCCTTTACTTCGAAGCCGGCCCGCTGCGGCCGCGAGAGCAGGCCGTCGGCCTCGGCGTCGGAGACGAACCGCTCGGCCGCGGGATCCCATTTCAGCGTGCGGCCCAGCCGGCAGGCGATGTTGCCCAGGTGGCAGGTGGAGACGCTGCGGTGCTGGCTCTCCACGTCGGAGATCGGCTGCTTTCGCGCGGCGATGCAGTCGAAGAAGTTGCCCATGTGATTCACGATCGCGTCAAGCTTGCCCGACCGCTCCGGCCGCGAGGTGTTGTCGAAGCCGTAGACCGTGAACTTCTCGCGCGGCAGCGGATTCGTGGCCAGGTCCTCGACCGGCTTGCCGGAAAGGTTCTCGCGGTTGACGAAGATCCGGCCGTCGCTGCCGGTGAACATGATCCCGCTGCGGCCGTGATCGGCGACGGTCATCGTCACGCCGTTGGCGTAGCGGTAGGCCACCTCGAAGTCGATCGGCACGTTGTAGCCGTCGGGAGTGGAGGGGTACCGGGCCTTGCCGCTGATCTCCACCGGCAACGAATCGATGCCCCACTGGGCGATGTCGACGTTGTGGGCGCCCCAGTCGGTCAGCTGGCCGCCGGAGTATTCCTGCCACCAGCGGAAGGTGTAGTGACAGCGCTCCGGGATGTAGGGCACGTCGGGAGTCTGCCCCTGCCAGAGGTTCCAATTGATGTTGGAGGGCGCGGGGCCAGGCGTGAACGGCCCGCCGACCACGTTCTTGCCGAGCACCACCTCCACGGTCTGGAGCTTGCCGATTCGCCCTTGGCGGACCATCTCCACCGCGGTGCGGAAGCGGTGGTCGCTCCGCTGCCACGACCCCACCTGCACGACGCGGCCCGAGTCTTGCACGGCCTTGCGGATCAGCTTGCCCTCGTCGATCGTGAGCGTCAGGGGCTTCTCGCAGTAGACGTCCTTGCCGGCCTTCACGGCGTCGATGAGCATCTTGGCGTGCCAGTGGTCGGGCGTGCCGATGAGCACCACCTCCACCCGCTTGTCGTCGAGCAGCTTGCGGTAATCCTCGTGGATCTGCGGCGTGCTGCCGAAGCTGGCGCGGGCCTGCTCGCGGACGTGCCGGTCGACGTCGGCGATCGCCACCACGTCGCCGTATTCGCGGGCCTTGTCGGTGATGACCGTGCCCTGGTAACGCATGCCGATGGCCCCGATGCCCGGCCGGGAGTTCTTGGCGACCGGGGCGGTGGCGACCCGGGGCTCGGCGGCGCTGCCCGCCTTGACGAGCGCGAGGCTCGAGGCGGCGGCCGCCCCCGCGAGGAAGTGTCGACGGTGCATGGTCGTTCTCCAGATTCCGAGATATGGATGTCGGTGCCGAGTGGGTTGACGCCTGGGCTCCCACGGCGCACCCTGCGTGGGCGAGGATCACTATCGCCCGCCGCCCGGCGTCGTGCCATTCAGAACGGGCCGTCGCGGCGTTCAGGTTTTGCGTCGTGGTTCACTCTACCGAAAAGAAGATGCGATGAGAAACCCGCATCCCCGGCACGTCGCGGTGCTCGTGGAGACCTCGCGGAGCTACGGCCGGGACATTCTCCGCGGCGTGAACCGCTTCATGGCGGAGCAGGGCGAGTGGTCGCTCTACCTGGAGCTCCGCGGGCTCGATTCGGGCGTGCCGCGGTGGCTCTCGAGGTGGCGGGGCGACGGCATCATCGTGCGGACCGGTACGCCGGCGATGGCCCGGGCGATCGCCCGCACCGGGCTGCCCGCCGTGGAGCTGAGGGCTTCGAAGCTGCCCCGGCGGCTGCCGTTCGTGGGCATCGACAACCGGAGGCTCGGCCAGCTCGTGGCCGATCATCTGGCCGACAATGGCTTTCGCAACTTCGCCGTCTTCGATCTCGACACCGAGCGCTACTTCGAGGAGCGGCGGGACGACTTCCGCGCGAGCCTCGCGGCCCGTTGCTTCCCCTGCCACGAGTATCACGCGCCGAGCCACGGGGAACGCCCGGCCAACTGGGAGCGACACCAGACGCAGGTGGCCGCGTGGGTGGCGTCGCTGCCAAAACCCGTCGGCATCCTGGCCTGCACCGACCAGCTCGGCTTCTGGCTGCTCGACGCCTGCCGGCGGGCGGGCGTCGCCGTGCCTGAGGAGGCCG
>JBIJCD010000342.1:0-4291 GCA_044344895.1 Pirellulales bacterium
CGGGCGTCGGCAGCCGCCACCGTCCGTTCGAGCAGGTCGAAGTAGGCCACCGGGCAGGAATCGCCGCCGCACCAGTAGGCCGGCTCGGCGAGCGACTCGACCGCCGCCGGCTCGAGGTGGGCCCGCAGCGTCTCGGGACCGACCTGCACGCCGTCGCCGCCACACCGCGGACACTGCGGCGGCAGCGAGGAGTCGGGCTCCTTGCAGAATGCCTTGTTCATGACTTTCCAGCTTCATGCGTTGCCAGCCGCGGTCGCCGCGGCTGCACGATCCCGCGATTGTACCGTAGGCTGGTGCCATGCAGGCCCACGACGACATCCGGATCGGCACGCTCGTGCCCGGCCACGACCGTACGCCCGACGTGATCGCGCAGCTGCTGCCGCACGGCTTCGAGACGTTTCAGATCAGCTTCGGCCGAAGCGTGGGTGACTTCGACCTCGCCCGGCTGGCCGCCGCCGTGCGGCGGTCGCTCGACGCCCACCCGCTGGCCGAGCACGACCTCCCCCGCCGCGTGAGCGCGATCGGCGTCTACGGCAACCCGCTCACGAGCCCCGAGACCGTCGGCGACTGGGAGCGGCTGATCGACACGGCGACGGCGTTCGGATGCGACGTCGTCGCGGGGTTCGCGGGACGGATTCCTGGCCGGCCGGTGCCGGAGTCGTTCGGCCGGTTCGGCGAGGTGTTTCGGCCGCTGGCCGCCCGCGCGGAGGACAGAGGCGTCCGGCTGGCTTTCGAGAACTGCGGTTCGCGGAGTACCTGGGAGTGGGGCGACCGCAACATCGCGCACGCCCCGCGGGCCTGGGAGGCGATGTTCGCCGAGGTGGAGAGCCCCGCCGTGGGCCTCGAGTGGGAGCCGTGCCACCAGATCGTGAGCTTCGTCGACCCGCTACCGCAGCTGCGGCGGTGGTGCCACCGGATCTGGCACATCCACGGCAAGGACGCCACCGTGCTCTGGGACGTGATCCGCGAGCATGGCATCCACGGCGGCGTGCAGTACGCGCACCACCGCACGCCCGGGTTCGGCGACACCAACTGGACCGACCTCATCGGCACGCTGCGGATGTGCGGCTGGCGGGGCAGCATCGACATCGAGGGCTTCCACGACCCCGTCTACCGCGACGCCCTCGAGACGACGGGGCAGGTGGCGGCACTCGACCATCTGAAGCGGTGCCGCGGCGGCCGATTCGTGCCGAACGTGTTCTGACGCTCGGGCCGCCGGCGGCGGACGCTGCACTCGAGCAGTCCGAGCGAGCCCATCAGGAGAGCCACCGCGCCCCCGCACGATGCGGGATTGAGTTCCGGCACGTTCAACTCGCGAAGTGTGTTTCCAAAGGAAGACAGCTGGCCCCCGGGACTCGACAGCTGGATCGTGTCGCGAATCCAAAGATCGGTCAGCCCTACCGAAAACGTCACCGCAGCCGCCAGCGATCCGTTCTGGCTATGCAGGGCCGCCAGCGTGCCGGTTCCGGTGCCCGTGTGTGCATTGAAATCGGCCAGTGATCCATAGACGTCCTTCCAGACGTCCACGGTCGCGCCAGACGTGTTCACGCCAAGGTTGACATCCAGGAACATCCACCCGGGACCGTCGGCGTCGTTGATGTGCACGTGGTAGCCCAGCGAGAGGGTGAGCGGAGACGCATAGCCGGAAAGATTGCTGACCAGGAACTGGTGGGATCGCAGCGAGGGAAGGACGTTCTCGGTGAGCTGGATGTATTCGATGCCGCTCCAGTTGCCGCTGTCGGCGACGTACGTCCAATCCTTGTCGCCGAGCGTCCACGTACCCACGGGATTGCCGGGCGAACTGCTTCCGGAAAAAACAGTCACCGGGCCGATGTTGAGAACTGGCGCCGCGTGGGCCGGCAGCGACGTCAGAAACCAGGCCGCGATCGCGGCACAGGCAGCTCTCGCACGAGAACTGACCGGAGGGTGGTGGCACAGCATGAAGACGAGCACCGAGTGGGAATGCCACCGGCACCGTCTCATTCCCGCGGGGATGGAGACGTGACGGAAAGCTCGGCCGTGGCATCCGCTGCACCCGCACGGTGCCCGACGTCCATCGGACACCCGTTTCGACGTGTGGCATCGCGACCTCTCCGGCCGCGGCCCACTCAGCACACATCTGACGATGCACGGTAGGCGCACCGCAGGAGAGAGTCAACGCCCGTACTCTCCGCAGTCGCCCCGGAACATCGATCGGCTTCCTTCGATCACCGCACCTGTGCTCGAATCTCCGGTTTGGCGAGGGGAGTTTCCGCGAGATGGACACTGCTGGAGCGCGACGGGCAGCGGCGTGGCCCGCACCGGCACGATCACTGCGGCCGGCTACTTCGCGGCCTCGTCGCGGACGAGCCGAAACACGCCCTGGCCGGTCGGCGACGCCGTGTTGACGTAGACCTCACCCGCCTCGTCTGTTCCGAACCCGAAGATTGGCAGACCGCTCCAGGGGATCGACAGGTTCGTCACAGCCCCGGTCGCGTCGTCAAGCCTGAGCGCCCACAGCCGGCCGGAGACGTAGTCGGCGTAGAGATACGCCCCTTGCAATTCAGGAATCTCCTTGCCGCGGTAGACGCAGCCGCCGGTGATCGACTTGCCGATCTGGTGGTCGTACTCCCAGACGGGATCGATCGTGCCCGCGGGCGTATCCTCGCGACCGAATGCCTTCGTCCCCTCGCGGCGGCTCCAGCCGTAGTTGCCTCCCTTCTCCACGATGTCGATTTCCTCGAGCAGATCCTGGCCGACATCCGCCACCCAGAGCCGGCCCGTGGGCGGATCGAAGGCCATCTGCCAGACGTTGCGAAAGCCGTAGGCGTAGATCTCCGGTTTCGCATCGGCCCGGCCGACGAACGGGTTGTCGGCGGGCACCGCATAGGTCTTGCCCGGGTCGCGCTTGTCGATGTCGATTCGCAGGATCGAGCCGAGCCACGATCCGAGGTTCTGGCCGTTACCGAACGGATCGAGCAGGCCGCCGCCGTCGCCCAGCCCGATGTAGAGATAGCCATCGGGGCCGAAGGCGATCGAGCCGCCATTGTGGTTGTTGAACGGCTGATCGTTGACGAACACCACCTCCTCGCTGGCCGGCTCGGCGCGATTCGGGTCGTCGCGGCTGATGCGAAAGCGGGAGACCCGGCGGATGCGGGGCTCGTCCTTGGGGCAATAGCGGACGAAGAACTCGCCGTTCTCGCGGAAGCGCGGATGAAACGCGAGTCCGAGGAGCCCCTCTTCGTCGGCTTTTTTCCACGGCGCCGACCGGTCGCGCAGGTCGAGGAAGAGCTTCGCGTGCGTGGCATCCGTCCGGCCCGCATCCTGCGTCAGCACGTGGATCATGCCCGACTGCTCGAGCACGAACCGGCGGCCGGAGCCGTCGCCCGCGTGCGTGACGACGAGCGGCCGCAGCGGCGGCACCGGCTTGCCGTCGTCCGCCGTCGGCGACCAGCCCTCCCAAATCGCGCCCGGAAACGCGGGAACCGCCTTCACGGCGGCGACCGCGTCGCCCGACGGCAGGCCGCCCTTGTCGAGTTCGCGAACCTTGATCGACCGAAACGCCACCACGTCGCCGTGATCCTGCAGGCAGATGTGGCCCCGGTCGGCCTTGCCGAAAGCCGGGAAGGCCGCGAACTTGCTCTTCGCGACCCGCTCGTCCCAATCCTTGTCGCCCTTCTTGAACTTGAGATAGCTGAAGCCGTTGACGCAGACTTCGCCCCCTCCCTTGGCCACGCGCAGGTAGAGATGGTTCCATTGGCCCGCGGGACGCGTGCCGTCGGTGAAGCGGTCCGCCGACAGGCCCGCCTCGTCGATGGCCTTCTGGGCCCATCCCGGCAATTTCCGCTCGTAGAGCCCGTAGAGCCAGCCGGCCTTCTGCGGATCGCGGCCGGCCACGTTGTCGATGATCTGCACCTCCGGGCCGGTCATCCACGGCGCAGGCGCGGTCTCCGCCACGTGGAACATCAGCCCGCTGTTGCCGCCGGGGGAGATCCTGTAGTCGAGCTGCAGCTCGAACTCGCCGAACTCCTCCTTCGTGACGATGTCGCCCGCGCCGGAATCCCGGCGGACGAGCGCACCGTCCTCAACCACCCATCCCGCGCCGAGTGCGGGCTTGCGATAACCGCGGAAGGCATCGGTGGAACGGCCGTCGAAGAGGAGCCGCCAGCCAGTCCGCTTCTCGGCCTGGCTGAGCGTGTTGGCTGCGGTCTCCGCCCGCCCGCGCTCTGCCGTGCCGCCCACGACGGCCGTGGCGAAGAGGCCGATTCCCAGAATCCGGACGATGCTCGTCATGACGGTGGCACTCCCTCGT
>JBIJCD010000344.1:0-4265 GCA_044344895.1 Pirellulales bacterium
GCCAAAATTCGTTGAAAATATGGCCGAAGTTCCGGTTCTAACGCCGGCCGGGGCTGTCCGGGGCTGTCCGGGGCTGTCCGGGGCTGTCCGGGGCTGCTCGGGGCTGCTCGGGGCTGCTCGGGGCTGCTCGGGGCTGCTCGGGGCGGCTCGGGGCTGCTCGGGGCTGCTCGGGGCTGCTCGGGGCTGCTCGGGGCTGCTCGGGGCGACGCGGGGGCGGCCTCGGGGCGGTCGCCCGCGGCATCGCATCGACGCCTGTCAGCATGTGGGCGATGCCGCCGCCGGGCCCCGCGGCGGGTTTGTGCCGCGGGCGCGATAGACCATCTGTGAGAACGCGCCGTGCGGGTCCTCATGGATCGAAAGCAGGTGCTCGAGGCCGCGACGCAGCCGGGATTCGTCGTAGCCCAGTGCCACGAACGCGGGGATGGCGGGGGCGATGTATTCGGCGGTGTAGTGGGTGTGTCGCCGCAGGTCGTCGCACCCCGGCTGGGCGAAGAAGTGGAAGCCCACCAGTCGGTTGGTCACGTCGCCGAACCCCGCCTCGACGAGGAGCGGCCCCAGTCGGCGGCCGGCGTGCGGCTGACCGTGGTCCTGGAAGTGGCGAAACATCGCCCGCTCCAGGTGGTCCCAGTCGTCGCTTTCCGGCCAGACGTGGTACGACTCGTACTCGGTCTCGTTGACGGTGATCGTGCCCCCCGGGGCGATCACCCGGCGGATCTCGCGCAGGATCGGCTCGATGCGGGGAACGTGTTCGACGAACCACATCAGGTAGGCGTGGTCGAAGAAGCCGTCTGGCCAGGGGAGCGTCGTCGCGTCGCCGACGCGGAGGTCGACGTCGTGGCGGCCCAGCAGGGCGAGATGGCTCTTGGCGACGTCGATCTGCCGCTTTTCCCGATCGATTCCCGCCAGTTCGAGCCCCGGGTGGGCGGAGGCGAGCACGCCGAGGACCGCCCCCGCTCCGCAGCCGACGTCCAAGAGCCGCTGGCCCGGCCGGTAGGGCAGATCGGGAAGGATGAGCCGCTCACGCCAGTACTCCGCCTGCTCCACCAGCCGCCTCTGCTCGGCGGCGGAGTAGCCGTGGAGGTAGTTCGGGTTCGGCTGTCCGTCGCGCATGCCGTTCATCGTTAATAAAAGAAGGGTGATCAGCCCGCGGCACCTCCACCCGCGGTCGCCGCATTCGCCGTCACACGCCGGCCAGCCGGCGAAGGTCGGCCTCCATGGCGTCGAGCCGCGCCGAGAGTCGCTGTTTGACGGCCGGCAGTTCGTCCGCGACGCACGGGGCCGCGGCGGCGAACAGGTAGAACTTGATCTTCGGTTCCGTGCCGGACGGACGAGCCGCGACGCAGTTGGCCAGGACGGGGAAGCGGCCGGCGGCCGCGTCGGCGTGGCTGGGCGACGGTGCGGGGCCGGCCGACGGGGCGAGGTCGAACATCACGAGGTCGCCCTTCGCGCCGGGGAATGGCTGCGGGGCTCCGCCCGGTGCGGAGACGGTCAGGCCGTCGTAGTCGCGGACGCAGACAACGTCGAGCCCGCCGAGCGCGGCGGGGGGCCGCGCCCGCAGGCCCGCCATGATCTCCCGCATCCGGTCCATGCCGGCGGCCCCGGGGAGCGTGATCGCCACCTGCCGCTCCTGGTGGCAGCCGTGCGCGCAGAAGAGCCCGTCGAGGTGCTGGTGCAGCGTGCGGCCGGCCCGCTTCAGGTCGGCGGCGAGCTCCGCCAGCAGGAGCGCGGCCACGCTGGCGTCCTTGTCGCGGACGTGTGTGCCGGCGAGATAGCCGTGCGACTCCTCGCAGCCGAAGACGAACCGCTCCGGGCCGGTGGCGTCGATCGCCTCGCCGATCCACTTGAACCCCACCTGGAGAGTGTCGATGCAGCGGGCCCCGTACGACTCGGCGATCCGGCGGACGAGACCCGTCGTCACGAGCGTGGTGATCACGTTGTCGTCGGGCCGAAGCCGGCCGCCGGCCCGGCGGCGCGAGAGCACCCAGTCGACGAGCAGTGCCCCCAACTGGTTGCCGGAGAAGGTCCGCCACTCGCCGCCGGCGGCCAGCGGGGCCGCAGCGCCGAGCCGGTCGCAATCGGGATCGCTGGCCAGCACCAGATCGTCGCCCCGCGACAGCGCCTCGGCGATCGGGCCGGTGAGCACGGCGGGGTTTTCCGGGTTGGCCACGTGACCGGGCACGTTGGGAAAATCGCCGTCCGGCTGCTCCTGGGGACCGAAGAGCCGCAGCCTCGAAAAGTCGGCGCCGCGGAGCACGGGCACGACGGCGCTGGCCCCGACACCGTGCAGTGGGGTGTAGAGGATGGAGACGTCGCGGGGGCCCGGCGTTGCCTGCCGCAGCACGGCGGCGACGAACGCGGCGTCGACTTCATCCTCGACGAACCGCACGCGGCCGGATGCCACCGCGGCGTCGAAGGGCTCCCGCCGCACGGCGTCGCACCGCATCACGCGATCGATAATGCCTTTGTCGTGCGGCGGCAGCACCTGCACGCCGCCGGCCCAGTAGACCTTCACGGCGTTGTCGCTGGGCGGGTTGTGGCTGGCGGTCACCATGATTCCGCAGGTGGCGTCGGTGTGCCGCACCGCGAACGACAGCTCGGGCGTGCTGCGGAAGCCGCGCAGGAAGAAGATCCTGAAGCCCGACGCCAGCAGCACCTCGGCGCAGAGCCGCGCGAAGTGCTCCGAACGATGCCGCGTGTCGTAGGCGATGGCGCACGAGGACTCGACGCCGGCGGGCACGACGGAACGGACGTAGTCGGCCAGCCCCTGCGCGCTCTCGCCGATCGTGCGGTCGTTGATGGCGTTGGAACCCACGGGATACATCTTTCCGCGGCGGCCGCCGGTGCCGAACGGGATCACCGTCCAGTAAACGTCGTCGAGCTCCTTCCAGACCGCGGGTTCGGCCGCGGCCCGGTCGATGCGTGCGGCGAGCTCGGGTGCGAACTCCGCGTATCGCGGCTGCTCGAGCCAGGACCGGATCGTCGCGGCGGAGTGCTCCGTGAGCAGGCCCGCGGCCCGGGCCGCGGCGACGGCCGCCAGCCGGGAGGACAGGGAGCGGGTGGGCTGGTCGGGCGACGAGGTTGTCATGGTGGGGGAACAGCGGGGTTGATGACGGCGGGGAACACTCCTGCGCGGCTGAATTTATACCCCGCGCCCGCGAATGCCGCACCCGTCCGCGGACTCGCCCGCGTCGCCGTCGTCACTGCTGCCGACGGTCCAGCGGAGGCAGCGGCTCGACGTGAATGTCGTCGAACCACGTGGCCAGCACCGACTTCTTGTCGCCGCCCGGCTGGAGCCCGATGCTCGACTTCGGGGCGTTGCCCGCCAGCGTTTCGTATTCGAGCACCCGCCGCCCGTCGATGAACGCGACGAGGTCTCGGCCGCGGAGTTCGGCCGTGCAGGTGTGCCACTCGTCCGGGGCGATCTCGACCTTCTCGGTGGCGGCGTAGAAGAACTTCCTGTTCCACGTGCCCCGTGCTTTGAGCGCCGCCGCCTCCGGCGAGTCCTTCGGATGCAGCACCGTGTTGTCGGCAGCCGTGATGCGATCGGGGCGGATGTGCAGCACTGCGACGTGGAAGTCGCGTTCCACGATCGGGTTGGGCCCGCGCACGGTGAGTCCGGCCATGCCACCCGCCGAGAACTTGAACCGCAGGGAGATCCGCACGTCGCCGCCCGAGATGGTGCGCCAGATGCCCGCCGGGTGATGCTCCTCGGGAAAGTTCTGGCCGCGGAGCGATCCGTCCACGAGCTGCCACCAATCCGGGCGGACGTCGCTGCCCGAGACGGGCGTGCCCTGGGGATGTTTCGCGTCGACGCCTGTGGCCAGGAACCCGTACTTGTGCCAGGTCGCCTCGAACGAAGCCGGATCGGAAAAATCCTCCGTCCACGCACCGGCCGCCGCCGGCGGCTCCGCCGCGCGGCCCACGGGCTGGGTCGAGACCACGACGACCGCGAACCAGGCCAGGCATGGCGGCATGCCGCGGCGCGTGACCATGGGCTTTTCTCCGTGACGGCTGCCGGTTTCGCCAAGCTTTTTTATACTCCCGGCTCGACGTGATCGCATCCGCACCCTCCGGGAGCCGTCCGTGTCAGAGCCCGCGGCCGACCCCCTCATCGTCAGTGTCTCCGGCCTCCGCGGCATCGTGGGTGGCAGCCTCACGCCCCAGGTGGCCGTCCGCTACGTGGCCGCCTTCGTCGACACGCTGCCGAGCGGTCCGATCGTGATCGGCCGTGACGGCCGCACCTCCGGACCGATGCTCGCCGCGGC
>JBIJCD010000059.1:0-12346 GCA_044344895.1 Pirellulales bacterium
GTGCACCACAACCTCGGCATCCCCGAGGAGTCGCTGGTGCTCGACATCACCAACGCCTGCATCGGGTTCAGCGACGGCATGATCATGCTCGCCCACCTCATCGAGGCGGGCACCGTGCAGGCAGGGATCATCTGCTCCGGCGAAAACATCTCCAAGGTGGTGCACACCACCTGCGACCAGCTGCTCGGCGACCAGGGCATCACCCGCGAGAAGCTGCTGCAGATGCTGCCCACCCTGACGCTCGGCTGCGGCGCGGTGGCGGCGGTGCTCTGCCACGACAGCATCGCCACCAGTGGCCACCGGTTCATCGGGGGCGTGGCCCGCTCGGCCTCGCAGCACCACCAGCTCTGCATCGGCAACGGCGACTTCAGCGTCGGCCAAGGGGAGGAGATCGCGCCGATCATGACCTCCGACGCGGCCCAGCTGATGATCGCGGCCGCGAAACTCGGCGGTCGGGCCTTCCCCGACGTGACCTCGTCGCTCGGCTGGTCGAAGGACCACGTCGACCACGTCGTCTGCCACCAGGTGGGCCGCCAGGTCAACGAGGCCTTCTACCGGGAGATGGGGCTCGATTTCGACAAGGACTTCGCGATCTACAAGCGCTACGGCAACATGGTGTCGGCTGCGCTGCCCGCAGCTCTGGCGATCGGCGCGGACGAGAAAGATATCCAGCCGGGGCAGAAGGTGCTGCTGACGGCTTTCGGCAGCGGACTCAACACGCGGTTCCTCGGGTTCCACTGGTAGCGGCCGTGCCCGGCCGCCGACCGACGCATGAACGCCCCCAGCGGAGCCTCTGCCAGCGATCGCGTGCCAGCGGTCGGCGCCACCACGTCGGGTCCGTTTCCCTACGGCCCGCTCTATCCGTATCCGTCGCGGTTCGTCACCGTCGGCGGACGTGCGGCCGCCGGCGGTCGCGCGCGGGGGCACAGGATGCACTACGTCGACGAGGGCAGCGGCCCCGTGGTCGTCTGCCTGCACGGCAACCCCACCTGGGGATTCATGTTTCGCAACCTGATCGCCGGGCTGCGGCAGGACTTCCGGGTGATCGTGCCCGACCACGTCGGCTGCGGCCTGTCGGACCAGCCCGAGGACGTCTTTTTCACGGCCGCCGACCGCATCGGCCACCTTGCGGAACTGCTTGACCAGCTGGCCGTCGATCGCTTCTCGCTGGTGATGCACGACTGGGGCGGCCCGCTCGGCACGGGCCTGGCGGTCCGCCGCCCCGACCGCATCGACCGGCTGGTCTACTTCAACACCACGCTCGCGGAGACGGCCCTCTTGCCCGGCATGATCCGGCGGGCCGCGTCGCCGCTGGTCGGCCGGCTGCTCACGCAGCACACGCCGCAGTTCGTGACGATGCTGACGTCGTTCGGGGCCGCCCACGGCCTGTCCGAGGAGGTGCGGCAGGGCTACCACCGTCCCTTCCGCACCCGCGGCAGCCGCCGCGCGATCTGGGGCTTCGTCCGCGACATCCCGTTCTCCCGGTCACACCCCACGGCCCGTGTGATGGACGACATGCTGGCGCGGCTGCCGGCGCTCTCCCAGGTGCCCGTGAAGATCATCTGGGGCATGCAGGATCCCTGCTTCCATCCGCGGATCCTCGAACAGGTCGCCGCCCGGTTTCCCCGGGCCGACGTCCTCACCGTCCCGGCCGCCTCGCATCTGGTCCTCGAGGACGCGGCCGAGCAGTCGGTGGCGGCGGTCCACGGGTTTCTGGTCCCGCTCGCAGCAGGACGCGGCGCGCCCGCCGCACCGCGACCGTCGCCGCGCATCACGCCGGCCGACGCGATCGACGAGTCGAGGCAGCCCGTCAACGGGCTCTACGCGGCGCTGCAGGCGGCCGCCGCCGCGGCCCCGTGGGTGTCGGCGGTGACGAAGGTGTCGTTTCCTCGCTGGAGCGGCCGGCCCCGCTACGACGCGATCGACTTCGCGGCCCTCGCCGCCCGCATCAACGCCTACGAGCACGGCCTGGCCGCGGCCGGCCTGCGGGCGGCCGAGCGGGTGATCATGCTCGTCAAGCCCGGGCCCGACTTCCTCGCCCTGAGCTATGCCGTGATGGGCCGCGGTGCCGTGCCGGTGTTCATCGACCCGGGCATGGGCGTCGACGCGGTGGTCGCCTGCATGCGGGAGGCGCAGCCCACCGGCTTCATCGGCGTGCCCCGGGCCCACCTGCTGCGGCTCAAGGCCGCGGAGCTGTTTCGGTCGCTGCGGTTCTGCGTGGTCGCCGGACGGCTGCCGCTCTTCGGGGCGACTCGGCTGCACGACCTGTTCAAACCCGCCGGCTGTCCGCCGACGCCGATCCCGCGGCAGGCCGACGACCCGGCCCTCGTCGCCTTCACGTCGGGCGCGACGGGCCGTCCCAAGGGCGTGATCTTCACCAACCGGATGCTGACGGAGCAGCTCGCCGTGTTCCGCGGGCAGTTCGGCTTCCGCGGCGGCGAGCAGGACCTGCCCCTGCTGCCGGTCTTCAGCCTGTTCACCGCGGCGCTGGGCGTGGGCAGCATCTTCCCCCCGCTCGACCCCAGCCGACCGCTCTCGCTCGTGCCGCAGCAGATCATCCGGGTGATGCACGACCTCGGCAACCAGACGTCGTTCGGCTCGCCGACGCTGTGGGCCAAGATCGCCGAATACTGCCGGCAAACCGGCACTTCGTTGCCGAATCTGCGGCGGGTGTTCATGGCAGGCGCCCCGGTGTCGCAGGCCACGCTCGACCTCGTGAAGTCGGCCTGCCCTCGGGCGGAGAGCTTCACGCCGTACGGCGCCACCGAGGCGCTCCCCGTGACGGTCGCGGCCGCCGCCGAATTGCGGCAGCGGCCGCCCGTGCTGGCGATCTCCGGCGAGCGGGGCACGCCCGTCGGCCGCGCCATCGACGGCGTGTCGCTCCGCGTGGTCGATGTCGTCGGCGGAGCGGCCGAGCCGCGGCTCGTGGACTGCCCCGAGCGGGTGGTCGGCGAGATCGTCGTCAGCGGCGGTACCGTGAGCCGCGAGTACCTCTGCCGACCCGACGCGACGGCGGCCAGCAAGGTCTGCGAGGGAGGCCGCGTCTGGCACCGCATGGGTGACATGGGCTACCTCGACGCCGACGGCCAGCTCTATTTCTGCGGCCGCCGCGTGCACGTGGTGACCACGCCCGAGCGCAGCTTCCACAGCGTGCCCGTGGAGAACGTCTTCAACCAGCACCCCGAGGTGAATCGCACCGCGCTGGTCGCCGTCGACGGCCGGCCCGCGCTGGTCGCCGAGCCGAGGGTGCGGCTGGCCGGGGTGGACGCGCGCCGCCGTCTCGCCCGAGAGCTGCGGGCGATCGGCGCTGCCGATCCGGTCACCTCGCCGATCAGCCGGTTCTATTTCCACCCATCGTTTCCGGTCGACGCCCGCCACAACGCCAAGATCTTTCGCGACCGGCTGGCGACGTGGGCGGCCACGCAGCCGGCCATCGAGGTCGACGGGCCGGAAGCCGGCGTGGCGGGCGGGGCATGAAGGCGGTCGTCACGGGCGGCGGCGGCTTCGTGGGCGGCGGCCTCTGCCGGCGGCTGCGGGATCTCGGCCACGACGTGACGGCCCTCGGCCGCCGTCCGGCGGCGGCCGCGGCCGGCATCAACGCCGCGACGCTCGATCTCACCGCGGCCGACGCCGAGCCGCGGCTGACGGACATCCTGGCCGGCGCCGACTGCGTGTTCCACACGGCGGCGCACGTGAAGATGTGGGGCCAACGCGAGGCGTTCGTCCGCGGCAACGTCGCCGCCACGGAAACCTTGATCGCGGCCTGCCGCAGGGCGGGCGTGAGCAAGCTCGTCTTCACCAGTTCGCCGAGCGTCGTCGCCACCGACCACGATCTGCGGGGCGTCGACGAATCGCAGCCCTATCCATCACGGTATCGGGCGTTCTACCCGGAGACGAAGGCGGCCGCCGAACGGGCTGTGCTCGCGGCCCACGGGCCCGCGCTGCGGACGATCGCGCTGCGGCCGCACCTCATCTTCGGACCCGGCGACACGAACCTCGTGCCGACGATCCTGAAGCGGGCCCGTGCCGGCCGGCTCGTGCAGGTGGGCGACGGCCGGAACCTCGTCGACCTGACCTTCATCGACGACTGCGTGACGGCCCACCTGCTGGCGGCCGCCGCGCTCGACGACCGCCCCGCGGCCGGCGGCAGGGCGTTTTTCATCAGCCAGGGCGAGCCCGTGCCGCTCTGGGAATGGATCGGCCGAGTGCTGGCACTTCACGACGCGCCACCGGTGCGCCGGCGGGTGTCGCTGGGCACCGCCCGACTGCTGGCGACCGCGGCCGAGGCGACCTGGCGGACGCTCCGCCTCCCGTCGGATCCGCCACTGACCCGATTTTTGGCCGAGGAGATGGCGACCGACCACTACTTCGACATCGGCGCGGCCCGGCGAGACCTCGGCTACACGCCCAGCTGCACCGTCTGGGAGGCGACCGACCGCTCCTTCGGCCGCGCGTAGTCGCCGGACGGTCGATACACGTCAGGCGACTCACTTTGTGAATCACGACCCCCGTAGGGGATGGCTATGCCCTGAGAGCCGGCGTTGCTCGGGCACCGATCCGCCACATGCGGATTGGTCGGCGAAGCCATGGATGGCGAAGCGCAGGCAGCATCGAGAGAGCGGAGGCCTGGAAGGCCGGAGCAAACGTCCGGCGACGGGGCATAGCCAACCCCGGTGCATCAGGACCGACGAACATCGTCATTCGCAGTTGCCGCAGCGGAGATGGCTATTGGCTATTTTGGACCGCCCGCCGCGCCCGCGATCAACGTGATGTCGATCTTGACCACTCGGCCGGCGACCCGCTCCCCGTCGCAAACCGCATCACGACCGAATAGAAGACGGGCGTGAAGAAGATCCCAAACACCGTCACGCCCAGCATGCCGGAGAAGACGGCCGTGCCCAGGGCCACCCGCATCTCGGCGCCGGCCCCCTTGCCCAGGACCAGCGGCACCACGCCGAGGATAAAGGCCAGCGAGGTCATCATGATCGGCCGCAGCCGCAGCTTCGCGGCCTCCAGCACCGCCTCGCCCCGCGGCGTGCCCGCTCGCTCCTTTTCCTTGGCGAACTCCACGATCAGGATCGCGTTCTTCGCGGCCAGGCCGATGAGCACGACCAGGCCGATCTGCGTGAAGATGTTGTTGTCGAGGCCGGCCAGCCACAGGCCCGCGACGGCGGCCAGGAGGCATAGCGGCACGATGAGGATGACGACCAGCGGCAGCGACCAGCTCTCGTACTGGGCCGCGAGAACGAGAAAGACGAACAGCGTGCCCAGCACGAACACCGCGGTCGCCGTGTTGCCGGCCAGCACCTGCTGCAGCGACAGTTCCGTCCACTCGATATCCATGCCCGGCGGCAGGATGCCCGTGCCCGCCGGCGGCTGGGCGGCGAGCGTCTCGAGAATGGCGATGGCGTCGCCGGAACTGGTGCCCGGGAGCGTGTCGCCGGAGAGCTCGGCGGCGGGATAGAGGTTGTGGCGGCTGACGATCGCCGGACCGCTCGTATCCCGCACCGTGACGAGCGTCGCGAGCGGCACCATGGCGCCGGCGGCGTTCCGCACCTTCAGCCGACCGATGTCGGCGGCCTGCATCCGGAACCGCTGGTCGGCCTGCACCATCACCTGCCAGTTGCGGCCGAACGCGGTGAAGTCGTTGACGTAGGCCCCGCCGAGGAAGATCTGCAGCGTCTGGTTCACGTCGGCGAGATCGACGCCCTGGGCCTTCACCTTCTCGCGGTCAACCTCCACGAAGAGCTGCGGCTGGCTGGAGCGGAAGCCCGAGAAGATGCCGACCAGGCCGGGCTGGGCGGCCGCCGCCTCGGCCAGGTTCGCGACCGCGGCCGCCAGCGGCTCGGCCCCGCGCGCCGCGCGGTCGCGGACCTGCAGCTTGAATCCACCGGTGGCGCCCATGCCCTCGACCGCCGGCGCGCCGAACACCACGACCTGCGCCTCCTGGATCGCCGCGTACTTCGCTCGCAGCGCCTGCGCGATCGCGGCCGCCCCGCGCGCGGGGTCGACCTTCCGCCTGGCGAATGGCTCGAGCAGCACGAACATGCCGCCGGAGTTGGGCAGGTTCGTGCTCGTGACCAGCGAGTATCCGCTCACGCTGATGACGTGGGCCACGCCCGGCGTGTCGAGCGCCTCCCGCGTGATCCGCTCGACCACGGGATCCGTCCGTTCGCTGCTCGCGCCGTCCGGCAGCAGAGCGTTGACCACGAGGTAGCCCTTGTCCTGCTCCGGAATGAATCCCACCGGCACGGTGGTGAAGCCGTAGTAGGTCAAGGCCATCAGGCCGAGGTAGGCGGCCACGACCAGGATGCTCAGCCGCAGCAGGACGCCGACGACCAGGCCGTAGGCTCCGGTCGTCAGCCCGAAGAACAGGTTGAAGAGCCGGAAGCAGCCCGCGAGCACCGGATTGACGAGGGGGCTCGCCGCGAACCCCGCGACCCCGCCGGCCGCGAACAACGCCAGCCGTACCGCCCACACCAGCCACTCGTTGGGCACGCCCGCCGCCGCCAGGCCCGCCCGCACGACGGCGAGGTCCTCCAGGAGCCAGATCGCCAGCAGGCCGCCGATCAGCGAAAGCCCGAGCGCCGGCAGCGGCGGCCCGTGGTCGGCCCCATGCCCCACTGGCCCCGCCGCCCCGGCCCGCGGCTCGCGGCCGCGGAACAGGATCGCCGCCAGGGCCGGGGACAGCGTGAGCGAATTGAAGGCCGAGATCACGGTGCTGGCCGCGATCGTCAGGGCGAACTGCCGATAGAACTGCCCGCTGATCCCGGTGATGAAGGCGGTGGGCACGAACACGGCGCAGAGCACCAGCGCGATCGCCACCACCGGCCCCGACACCTCGGCCATCGCCCGGCGGGCCGCGTCGCGGGCGCCGAGCCCCTGCGCCAGCCACCGCTCCACGTTCTCCACGACCACGATCGCGTCGTCGACGACGATGCCGATCGCCAGCACGAGCCCGAAGAGCGACAGGTTGTTGAGCGAGAAGCCGAAGAGCCGCATCACCGCGAACGTGCCGACGAGCGACACGGGCACGGCGATCATGGGGATGATCGTGGCCCGCCACGACTGCAGGAACAGCAGCACGACGACGAACACGAGCACCACCGCCTCGAAGAGCGTCTTGAAGACCTCGTGCACGCTCTCGTCGACGAACACCGTGGTGTCGTAGTGGATCGCATGCGCAAGCCCGGCGGGAAAGTCGGCCGCCAGCCGCGCCATCTCCCGACGCACACCTGCCGCCGTGGCCAGCGCGTTGGACCCGGGCCGCTGGAAGACGGCGATCGTGACGCTCTCACGGCCGTCGAGCCGGCTGGTCATGTCGGAGCTGCGGGCCCCGAGCTCCACGCGGCCCACGTCGGAGAGGCGGACGATCTCGCCGCCGCTGACGAATCCTTCGCGGCCCTTCGCCGCCGCCCCGGGTCGGCCCGCCTTCACGATCACGTCGGCGAATTCCTGCGCAGTGAGCAGCCGGCCCGACGCCGTGACCGGCAGCTGGAAGTCGATGCCCGGCGGGGCCGGCGGCTGGCCGAGCTGCCCGGCGGCGACCTGCACGTTCTGCTCGCTCAGGCTGCGGACGACGTCGCCGGCGGTCATCCCGCGACTGGCCAGCTTGTCGGGGTCGAGCCAGACCCGCATCGCGTAGTCGCGGGCGCCGAGAAAGGCGACGTCGCCCACCCCATCCAGACGCGCGATCGCGTCCTTCACCTGGATGAGGGCGTAGTTCGACAGGTAGAGCTGGTCGTAGCGGCCGTCGGGCGAGAACAGGTTGATGCACAGCAGGATGCTCGAGGCCTTCTTCTTCGTCACCACGCCCTGCCGCTTCACCTCCTCCGGCAGCTTCGCCAGCGCCACCGCGACGCGGTTCTGCGTGAGCACCTGAGCCTGGTCGACATCGGTGCCCAGCATGAAGGTGACGTCGATGACGCACTGGCCGTCTCCCGTGCTCTTCGACGACACGTAGAGCATGTTCTCGACGCCGTTGACTTCCTGCTCGATCGGCGCGGTGACGGTGTCGGCCACGACCTGGGCGCTGGCGCCGGGATAGAAGGCCTGGATCTGGATCGTGGGCGGCGTGACGTCGGGATACTGGGCCACCGGCAGGCCCAGGACCGCGACGCCCCCCAGGATCACGATCACGATGGAGAGCACCGTGGCGAAGATCGGGCGGTCGATGAAAAACTGCGACATCACCGCTCCATCGCGACCTCGGCCGGCCGGACGACGATCCCCTCGCGGGCCCGCTGCAGGCCGCCCACGACCACCCGGTCGTCCGGAGCGAGCCCCGCGGCGACCACCCGCAGGCCGCCGTCGAGGAAGGCCGGTGTCACCGTCCGGTGCTCGACGCGGCCATCGGGCCCGACGACGGCCACGTACCGACGTCCCTGATCGGTGCCGATCGCCCGATCGGCGACGAGCATCGCCGGCGCGGGGTCGCCGAACGGCAGCCGCACCCGCACGAACATACCGGGGGTGATGATCCGGTCGGGGTTGTCGAGGATGGCCCGGCAGCGGACGGTTCCCGTCGCCGCCTGCACCGCGACGTCGACGAAATCGAGAATGCCGCGGCGGGGGTAGCCGTCGTCGGTGACCAGCGCGAGCTCGACGGGGATGGCGAGCGACTTGATGTCGCGCCATTCGACGTCGGCTGACGAGCCATTGCGGCGAGCCTCAACCGCCCGGGCGCGGGAGACGAGCAGCGACCGCTCGTCGGCGTCGAACGACACGTACATCGGGCTGGTGCTGACCACCATCACCAGCGACGTCGCCGAGCCCGCGGTGCCGGAGACGAGGTCGCCCACGTTCACCCTCCTCGCGCCGACCCGGCCGGCGATGGGCGACGCCACCCGGCAAAAGCCGAGGTCGAGTTCCGCCTGCGCGAGCTCCGCCCGGGCCCGGTCGAGTGTCGCCTTCGACATGTCCCGCTTGGCCACGATGATCTCATACTGCTCCTGCGTGACCGCGCCCCGGGGCAGGAGCGCCTGGTTGCGGACCACCTCGTTCTCGAGTTCCTTCAGCTCGGCGAGGTTCCGGGCCACCTCGGCCGCGGCCTTGTCGCGGGCGATCGCGGCGGGGCGGTCGTCGATGTCGAAGAGCGGCTCGCCGGCCTTCACATCCTGGCCGTCGGCGAAGTGCACCTTGGTGATGAATCCCGAGATCCGGGGCCGGATGTCGACCGACTCGACGGCCACTGCGTTGCCGATGAACTCGACCCACTCTGTGACCTCGCGGACTGCGGGCCGGGCGACGGTCACCTCCGGCGGCGGGGCGTCGACGACCCGCGGGGCCGGTCTGGCGCAGCCGCAGGCTGCCGCGAGCAGGGCGAGCACGGCGTTGGCGACGGACCGGATGACGGGGTGGGGCCGCATGCTGCGATGGCAGGGGAGCGATGGCGAATGAATCTTCATACTACCAGCCGCATGCCGCACCGGCACCAGCCGCCGGGCGCGGCTCCGGTCACCCGACGCCACGCCTCTTGAACCAGTCCCGCAGCCGCTGCCAGCCGGGGCGCCGCCGTGCGCCACCGCCCAGGCCGCCGCGGGTCGGGCGTCATGGTGCGCGTCCTCGGAGGAACGGCGGATGCCCGCCGAGATTACCCGATCGATCGACCGGATCAGAGTCGGCCGGTCGCCACGGGCAGCTTCGCGGCGAGCCAGGCCTTGTAGCCGCCGACCATGTCACGCACGTCCCGGCGGCCGAGTTTCTGGAGCAGGCTGGCGGCGATCGCCGAACGGTAGCCGCCCTCGCAGTGCACGGTGACCGGCCTGTCGGCGGGCACATCGCCGATCCGGTCGTCGAGGTGCGGCAACGGGATGTTCACCGCGCCGCGGATGTGGCCGCCGGCATACTCCGCCTCGCTGCGCACGTCGATCACCGTGGGAGCGGGGCCCGACTCCGGCCGCCGGCCGTCGATCCACTCCGCCAGCGCCGCGGCCGTGATCCGCTCCGTGCGCTCGACCAGATCATCCCGGCGGGCAAGCGCGGTCATGCCGCCCGCCAGGTAGCCGCCGACGTTGTCGAAGCCGATGCGGCCCAGCCGCATCACCGCCTCCTCCTCTCCCCCCTCCTCCGCGATCACGACGATCGGCTGGTCGTGGCCGAGCATCGATCCCGCCCAGGTGGCGTACTTGCCGCTGAGGGCGATGTTGACGGCGCCCCGCAGGTGCCCGCCCTCGAAGTCGAGCCCATCACGCACGTCGAGCAGCTGGCCGCCAGACCGCTCGAGCGCCAGCACCTCGTCGAGCGACAGTGGCCGGAGCGTCTGCTTCATGGCGTCATCGAGCGCGGCCCGCTCCTTGCGGTTGAGGATCGCGTCGTGGACGAAGTAGTCGGGGGCCTCCGGCTGGTCGGCCGTCACGATCGCCTTGAAATCCTCACGGCTCATCGGCTGGAGGGCATAGTTGAACTTCTTCTGCTCACCGATCGTGGAAACGGTCTCTTTCGAGAGCGATTTGCCGCACATGCTCCCCGCCCCGTGCGCCGGATAGACGAGCGTGGCGTCGGGCAGCTTCACGAGCTTGTTCGTGATGCTGTCGTAGAGCATGTCGGCGAGTTCGTCGGCCGTGACGCCGATGCTGGCCAGAAGGTCGGGCCGGCCGACGTCGCCGATGAAGAGCGTGTCGCCGGTCAGCACGGCCAGCGGCTCCTTGCCCCCCTGCGCCAGGTCAAACACCAGGATCGAGATCCCCTCCGGCGTATGCCCCGGCGTCTCGATGATCTCGAGCCGCACGTCGCCGAACTCGACCCGGTCGCCATCCTTCATCTTCACGCAGGCGAATTCCGCCTCGGCTCGTCGGCCCAGGTGGATCGTGGCCCCCGCCTTGTCGCGCAGCTCGATGTGCCCTGCGACGAAGTCGGCGTGGAAGTGCGTGAGAAAGACGTGCCTGATCGCGCAGCCCTGTGCCGCCGCATCGGCGAGATACTGGCCAACGTCGCGCTGCGGGTCGACCACCGCGGCGGTCTTCGACTTCTCGTCGACGATCATGTACGACGCATGCGACAGGCAGGCGAGGTAGTACTGCTGGATCTTCATGGTGCGTCTCCTGGTGCCCGATCGAGCGCCGCCGAAAGCCGGCTACCTGCCGACCGCCGTCGGAAAGCCGGCCTTCACGAGCTGCGGATAGCCGGGCTTGAGCGGCCGCACGTCGTAGCCCAGCGGCTTGAGGATCGCGGCCGCCTCCAGGCAGCGGCCACCTGCCAGGCAGTAGCAATAGATGACCTTGTCCTTGGGCAGCACCTTCGCGAGCTCCTGCGGGTTCGCACCCCGCTCGAGCACGCTCAGCGGCACGAGCCGTGCGGCGGCGAGGTGCCCCTCCTGCCACTCCTCCGGCTCCCGCACGTCGACGATGACCGCCTTCTGCTGCGCGACCGACTGCTGCACGGTATCGAGCGGATCGCTCGTATGCTGAGCCCATGCCGTGCCGGCCGAGCCCGCCAGCAGCAGGCCGAGCACCGCCGCCCGAGCGCAGCTCGCGGCGGCGCGGCCAGCCTGGTTCCAGGGCATCCTCGCAAGGAGCATCGCCATGCCGCAGGTGTCGGTGACGCCCGCGAACACGAGGCCGCAACCCACGAAGCCGGCCAGGCCCGCCCCGATCTGCCGCCACATGGCATCCGGCCCGAACGCCGCCAGTGCGGCGCCGATCGCCACGAGCGAGCCGGCCGCGATCCGGACCTGCCGCTCGAGCGACATCGCCTTGCGGCCGCGGACGACCGGCACCCCCGCCGCCTCGCAGGCCGCGGTGCCCCCTTCGACGCTCACCACGTCGGCCATGCCGGCCGCCAGCAGTTTCTCGCAAGCCTTCTGGCTGCGGCCCCCCGACTTGCAGACGAAGTAGACGGGGCCCGCGCCACGGATGGCAGCGACCTCCTTGGGATCGAGCCGATCGAGCGGGATGTTGTGGGCGAAGTCGACGTGTACTTCGCCGAACTCGGCCGGCGTGCGGACGTCGATGAGCGTGAGCTTTTCACCGCGACGGCGCAGGTCGGCGAGCATCGCGGGAGAGATCGTGGCAACCATGAAAAAGCCCTCCGTGAGACTGGGAATTGAAACAGGATGCCGAGCGTGCAAACGAAACTGGAAAATCGCCCTTGTGACACACGATGACCGACGGCACTCGAACCCCAGGCCCTCCTGGCCGCCCGCAGGCGACTTCAGCCACCGCCCCGGGCCACCTTCGGGCCGCCGAATCGCGCTTCGATGCAGCCCATGATGCTCGCGAGATGGGGCTCGGCGATCGCGTAGTACGCGCACCGGCCGTCCTTCTCCATGCTCAGAAAGCCGCACCGCTGCATGAGCCGGAGGTGTTCGGATGCCATGTGGCTGGGAATCTCGCAGGCCGCGGCCAGT
>JBIJCD010000498.1:0-2748 GCA_044344895.1 Pirellulales bacterium
CAGTTCACCCACGGTGTAGCGGCCACCCAGGAGCATCTGGACGATCCGCAGCCGGTGCGGATGGGCGAGCGTCTTCAGGCATTCAGCGGCCTGCGTCAGCTGCTCCAGGCTGGTGAGCCGTGGCGGCCGGCCGCTTCTTCGTTTGACGTCGACCACGGGAACTCCCTCACCTGCGGACCGGGACTCGCCCCGCCTGGCATAAATATATCGGAACATAACGACACGTCAATAAGTTTTTCCGACACATAGCCGCGATGCGCGCGGGCCAATCGCCGGCAGGCTGGGTAAGATGGAGCCCTGCCGCGGCGACTGCCGCCGCGGTTCGCTCACCTCAGCACAGCGTCCATGGACCTCCCCGACGTCACGCCCTGGTTCGACAACGTGTCGGACGACTACCAGGAGCTCCCGGCCTGCGACCACGACGCGGCCTACGACGAGTGAGCGGCCGGCAGCCCTTTGCCCGAGGTCATTCGATGTCCGTCGCCTGCTTTCTCGGCATCGAGCTGCTCTTCCTCGCCGCCGCGCACGTCTTCGGCGGCCCGCCGTGGACGCTCCTGGGCATGCTGGCCTTCGTCGCGCAGGTCGTCGTCGATTTCCGCGTCAGGCCGCTGGTCGTCCTCGTGCCCAGCCTGGTCTGGCTCGCCGGCTTCCATACCACCGGCAACCGCGAGCTCTTCTTTCCCTACGCGATGTACCTGGCTACCTACGTGGCGCTGCTCTTGGCGGACCGCACGGCGTGGCTCGGCTGCCTGGGCGGAGGCTTCATGGTCGCCGCCTTTCTCGTGATCCGGGTCCTGCAGGCCGCCACAGCCGCGGTCCTGGTGGTCGAACTCGTCGTCGCCGCTGCCATTCTCGCCATCGCGCTGGCCGCTCACATCTGGGGCCTGAAGAGCCGAGGGGCGACAGCGGCGATCATTGCGTTCGCGTCGCTGGCAGCCTACGCATCGCTCGCGCTTTGACCCCGGCCGGCGGCCGCACGACCCGCGCGATCCGCACGACCGGACGCCGCCTTGCAGCCGTCGGATCGGCAATTAGTGTCGAGCCCGACAGTTTTTTCCAGAGCGCAGGCACTGCGGCACGCATGACGCGGCCCGCAGTCCGCGCTCGATACCTTGATGGAGTCATTGCATGCGTCGAAACCTCGTCACGCTCGCCCTGCTGGCCGCTCTCGTCGGCGCACCTGTGGCCGAGTGCTTCGCCCAGAACGGCCGCTTGTCGTCGATCCGTGGCACGTCGGCCGGCGGCCCGCTGGCCCGGCTGAACAAGCCGCTGGTGCCGACCCTTCCCGGCCTGCCGACGGCCAGCCCCCTCGGCCTGATCGCCCCGCGTCTGAGCAACGCCGTGTTGGTGTTCCAGAAGGGCGGCATGGGCAGCCAGGCCGGCCGCCTCGCGGCCCTCGGCGTGGTCTCGCCGCGGATCAGCCCGCTGGCGGCCCTCGTCCGGACGCCGCCGAAGACCCCGCAGGCGACGCTGATGTACGGCCTCACCATGCTCTCGCCGCGAGCGGCGGTCCTGGTGGGCATGATCCGCGGCATGCGGGGCCTGACGGCCGCCATCCGCTAGCCGCGCTGCCGAGGCCGAGCCCGACGAGCGGGCGGGCACCGGCACGACCTTCGGCCGGGCAGAGTTCGCGGGATCCTCCCGGGGCTCTGCCCGGCGGTTTTTTATGGGCGGCTCCGGCTCAGATCGGAGGCTCTACGCTCTCGCACCGGCCGCTCCAGACGCGGCCGCAACTGGCATTCCCAGAATGCCACCCCGGCTTCATGCTGTGCCATTGGCCAGCTCCGCGCCCCGCCCCGCGACATCGGGCCCGCATCATGCACTCCGCGCTGTCCATCGCCGCCACCCTGCTCGTGCTGACCGCGGCCTTCTCCTACGTCAACCACCGCTATCTCAGGTGGCCGACGACGATCGGCGTGATGGCGATCGCCCTGGTGCTGTCGCTCGCGATCGTGGGCCTCGACGCCGTCGGCATCTCGGCGCCTCGCGGCCAGGAGCGGGCCCTGCTGTCGTCGATCAACTTCACCGACGTGCTCATGGAGGGAATGCTCTCGATCCTGCTTTTCGCCGGGGCCCTGCAGGTCGACATCAGCCAGTTTCGCCGCATGGGCCGCCAGATCGCCGTGCTGGCCCTCGTCGGCACCGCCGCGTCGACACTGATCATCGGCTACGGCACGTGGCTGCTGCTCGAGACTCTCGGGATGGGAATCCCGCTCGTGTACTGCCTGCTCTTTGGGGCGCTCATTTCCCCGACCGACCCCATCGCCGTGCTGGGCGTGCTGGAATCGGCCCACGCCCCCGCCGAGGTCGAGGCCACGATCGCCGGGGAATCGCTCCTCAACGATGGCGTGGGGGTGGTGCTGTTTGCGCTGCTGCTCGAGATGCTCCACTCGGGCGTGCCGCCGACCTTCGCCGACGGGGTCGCGCTCTTCCTGCGGGAGGCTGTCGGCGGCGCCGTCGTGGGCATCGCGATCGGGGCATTCGTAAACGCGGTGCTGGCAACGATCGACGACTACCGGGTCGAGGTGCTCATCACGCTGGCCACCGTCGTCGGCGGCTACGCGATCGCCGACGCGATGCACGTGTCGGGCCCGCTGGCGATGGTCGCCATCGGCCTCCTCCTCGGCAGCCACGGCCGGGCCACCGCGATGTCGGATCACACCCGAGAACGGCTCGACCTCTTCTGGCAGCTGCTCGACGAGATCCTCAATGGGATGCTGTTCGTACTGATCGGCCTGGAGTTCGCCG